>CAYPVF010000021.1:2987-18806 GCA_964414105.1 uncultured Eubacteriales bacterium | reverse complement strand
GGAAATGTTTATGGCGAACGAATCGCCGCCGAAAAGTACCTTCCTTTGCTGGAGATCGAGCAACTGGGCAGGGAAGACTTTGTGAATATGGTTGACCCCGCCAAAGTGGACAAAGATTTGGCCAAAAAAGCCATACAGCGCGCCGAAGAAGCCTTGGCCCTAAACACTTATGATCTTATTGTCCTGGACGAAGTGAACGTAGCCGCGGCATGCGGCCTTATAGACGTGGAAGATGTGTTGAATGTGTTGGCAAAAAGGCCCCCGCATGTGGACATGGTTTTAACCGGAAGGTATTGTCCCGAGTCTATTATGGAAAAGGCTGACATGGTTTCAGAAGTAAAGGAGGTAAAGCACCACTACAATAGCGGCGTTCCGGCCCGAAAGGGTATCGAGTTCTAGCCCAACCTTTAAGGGGGAATCAACTGTGAAGAGACCCGATTTCTCTAAGTACCTTGATTACGCTCAGCTGCAAGAGGCCCTGGAAACGCTGGTGAACGAGCACCCGAATTTGGCCACTATGTATTCCATCGGCAAGACCTACGAAAAGCGCGACATGTGGATGGTGGAACTGACAAACAAAGATAAGGGAGTAGCCCGGGAAAAACCCGCGATGTATATTGATGGTAACCATCACGCGGGCGAAGTCACAGGATCGGCAGTGTGTTTGTACACTATATGGTACCTTTTGGAAAACTACGGCCAAGACCCTTTTGTCACGGGGCTACTGGACAGAAAAGTATTCTACATTCTTCCCAGAATCTCCGCCGACGGCGCCGAGTTGTTCTTGCGCACTCCTTACCAATTGCGTTCCAGCGTCAGAGAATATCCACCCAGAGATAATGACCACGGGCTAAATCAAGAAGATATAGACGGCGACGGTTGGATACTGCAAATGAGGTACAAATGTCCCCACGGCGACTGGAAGGTGTCCTCGAAAGACCAAAGGCTTATGGTGAAGAGAGGGCCTTGGGATAAGGAAGAAGATGGCCCCTTTTACAAGGTGTATCCTGAGGGTGTCATAAAAAATTGGGATGGCGGAGAGATAAGAATGGCCCAGTCAAAATGGGGCCTGGACATTAACCGCAACTATCCCGCGAACTGGGAACCCGACGTGGTCCAGCGCGGGGCAGGGCCGTATCCCTTGTCTGAACCCGAGACCAGGAACGTGGCGGAATTCCTGCTGGAGCATAAAAATATCGCAGGCGGGATGTCGTACCACACGACTATGGGTTCCATTCTGCGTCCTTCGTGCACCAAACCAGACGCTAAGCTACCCCAAGCTGATGTAGCCATTTACAAAACCATAGGTCAGAAAGGCACAGAGCTTACGGGCTATCCCACAATCTCAACTTTTGAAGATTACGTTACCGACAAAGAACATCCTCTGAAAGGTGTGTTTATGGACTGGCTTTACGAGCATCTTGGCATTATTACGTTTTCCACAGAACTTTGGGATGCTTCGGTAAGGGCGGGAAACGATTTGTTTGACCGTTCGGGCAGGAACGTCGAAGCCAATCAACTGGCGTTGTTGAAGTGGAATGACAGGGAACTTGCGGGCCAAGGTTTCGAAAACTGGAGAAAATTCGACCATCCACAGCTGGGGGAAGTTGAAATCGGCGGCTGGAAATCCAAATTCGTTCTGACCAATCCCCCGGGCCAATTCCTGGAGGCCGAGTGCCACAAAAATTGTCTGTTTACCTTGTACCATGCCGATTGTTTGCCTGAAATCGCCATAACCGGGGTAAAAGCGGAAAAGCTTGCGGAAGGCTTGTATAAGGTTAAAGCAACCGTGGAGAACAAAGGCTACATGCCTACTTCAGGGTGCCAGCAGGCTGTGAACGTGGGGCGGGTCAAACCCGCGTTTGTATCAATATCCGCTTGTGAAGGCGAGCTTTGTTTGTTGACGGGAAAGGTCAAGGAGGAGCTGGGCCATTTGCCGGGCTTCATAGGCGGCGCGGGGCATATGGGATGGATGGGAGCGAGCTCAAATGGCAACCAAAAAACAGTGGAATGGGTGGTAAAAGCCAAAAGCGGTACGGTTGTCGTTCTTACTGCCATCGCTGAAAGGGCGGGAGCCCAAAAAGCCGAGCTTACGCTGGATTAAATCTGGTTTGCGCCATTAAGGAGGTACTCGCTTTGATCCTGGAGTTCAATAAATACCACACGTACAACGAAATCAAAAGCTTTTTGGAGGAGTGTTGTGAACGATATCCGGATCTTTGCACCATGCAGAGCATAGGCAAGTCTTTCCAAGGCCGAGATATCCATATGCTCGAGGTAACCAACAAGAAAACAGGGCCCGGTAAGGATAAACCCGGGGTGTACACCGACGGCAATACTCACGCCGGTGAAGTCACAGGCTGTGAAGTCATACTTTATTCCATCGATTCTATGCTTCGGGATTACGGGAAGGATGCCTTAGTTACAGAGCTTGTAGATACCCGGGTGTTTTACTTTATCCCCAGGATCACTGTGGATGGCTCTGAGCATTACCTTACGACTCCGTATATGCTGCGTTCAAGCATGCGCCCGTGGCCCGAGGACGCAGACGATAGACCGGGGTTATACGCTGAGGATATTGACGGCAACGGCAAGATATTGACAATGCGGGTGGAAAATCCCGACGGTGCGTGGAAAATATCGCCGGAAGACGACAGGCTTATGGTGCGAAGGCAGCCTCACGACTTGGGGGGCCCCGGGCAGACCTTCTACGATGTTATTACGGAAGGCCTTATAAAAGAGTACGACCCCGATTTGCCCATAAACCAGGCTCCTTCAAAATACGGCCTGGATTTTAACAGACAATATCCTGCCAATTGGACTCCTCCTGTTAGGCAGCCCGGTTCGGGGGATTATCCTTTTAGCGAACCCGAAATGAAAGCTGTGGGGGATTTCTATTTATCACATCCCAATATTTCCACATCGATGGCGTATCACACTTCAGGCGGGATACTTTTACGCCCATTCGCCGACAAGGGCGATTCCCAGTTTGATCTTAAGGATTTCGCAATATATAAGGCAGTAAGCGACGTTGGCGAAGATATCACCGGATATCCGTGTAAATCAGTGTTCGATGAATTCGCTTGGGATCCTAAACGTCCCCCTGTGGGAAGCGATTTGGAATGGGCGTATGAGTCTCTTGGTATTTTGTCTTTAGAGACAGAACTGTGGGACATGGCAAGCCACGCGGGGCTTCCAAAAATGTCTTATAAGGCCATACGCAATCTTTCAGAAAAAGAGCAAGAACAACGTTCTTTGAGGCTTCTTCAGTGGAACGACGAAAAAATGGGCGGGGCTCTTTTCCACAATTGGAAACCTTTTGAGCATCCTCAGCTGGGCAACGTTGAAATCGGGGGATGGGAACCGAAATTTGGTCGGCAAAACCCGCCCGTGTCGCTTTTGGAAGAAGAGTGCCAAAAAAGTGCCAAGTTTAACTTAGCACGGGCATCTGTAACGCCGCGATTGGTTTTGGACAAGGTTGACGTGCATTATCTGGGCGGGCAAATGTATAAAGTTACAGCCGTGGTCAAAAACCAAGGCTATTTGCCGACACACGGCACCTTTAGGGCGCTTGCCATGGGGCAAGCCAAGCCGGTGAAGATTGGCTTGGCCAAGATGGATGAGGGTATTGTCCTGGTGTCGGGCCAAATGGAAAAGGATCTTGGACATTTAGGCGGCAGGGCAGGGGGCGGCGTCGCTAAGGCGAAAGCAGATTGGGTGGTAAAAGGCGACAAAGGGAAATCGGTAACTATTTTTGCCGAGACGCCCCGGGCGGGCAGGGTGTCAAGCACCGTAATGCTCGGATAGCTTTTGCCGGCGGCCGCAAGAAAGTGCCGGTAATGGGAGATTGAATGGAGGATACAGATGGGGACCAACCTTTCTCCGAATAATATTCCTGATATTGAATACATCACCCAAAGGCTTGCGACACTGTGCAGAATCCCAAGCCTTTGGGTGATGTATTCAATATCAGGAATCCCAAGCCCGACAGGCGACACTTTGGACGCGGTTTTGTGGACCAAAGCGGAATTTGAAAAGCTTGGTTATAAGGCTGAAATCAACAACAAAGGTAGCTTGCTTGTGACGCTTCGAGGCCGTCTGCCAGGCAATGAAAGAACCCTTTCCGCTCACATAGACACTTTAGGCGCCATGGTTTTTGAAGTGAAAAACAATGGCCGATTGAAACTCACCAACATAGGCGGTCCCCCTTGGACCAGCGTAGAAGGAGAACGCGTCATCATAAAGACGGGTTCCGGCAAGACTTTCACAGGTACTATCCTGGTTACAAAAGCAGCTTCCCACGTTTTTGGCCCCGAGACCAATAAGATGGAACGCACCGCCGACAACATGGAAGTTCGCATTGATGAGAAAGTCAAAACGAAAGAGGATGTCACAAACATAGGGATCAAGCCCGGTGATTTTGTGGTGTTTGACCCGCGTACTGAGGTTACCCCTTCGGGTTTCATAAAATCCAGGCATCTTGACGACAAAGCTTCTGTAGCCGCTTTGTTAGGCTGCGCCAAGTTCTTGGCCGACAAGGGGCTTCAACCGGCGTATACAACTCATTTCTTCATCACCAACTACGAAGAAGTAGGGCATGGCGGTTCTTTCGGTTTTCCTGTGGAAACCCGCGAATTTATAGCGGTGGACATGGGCTGTGTAGGCGACGGTCTTTTGGGAAGCGAATTCACCGTATCCATATGCGCCAAGGATTCGGGAGGACCATATGACCTTACTCTTCGCCGGAAACTGGAAAGTCTTTGCGAAAACAACAACGTGCCCTATGTGGTGGATATTTTCCCTTATTACGGTTCCGACGCCGGCGCGGCTTTGCGCGCGGGCTTTAATGTTCGAACCGCGTGCATCGGCACAGGCGTGGACGCGTCCCATTCCCACGAAAGAACCCATAAAGAAGGACTCTTGGCAACAGCCAGGCTTGTGACTGATTACGTGTTAAGCGATTAGCGTGAAATACCGGGGGCGGTAACCGATTAATCCCGGCGGCCGCCCTCAAGACAGGGCAGGCTTTTGAGGCACACGGTTTAGGTCCGGTCAGGCTCGGTGATGCGTTTCATCTGTCGGTTGAGCTCATCCATTTGTCGGCTGAGGTTTCTCATTTGCCCTTCGGCCAGGTTCATATAGTATTGCAGTTCCTGCTTTCTTTGGTCGTCATCTTGAAGCAAAGACCTGCACTCCCTATATAGATCAAGGGTGCGGTCCATCTGGTTCCACAAATCCTCCGATTCGTTGTGCATAGCTTCTTCCGGGTCTTTTATGTAGGAAACCGATGGCAAAACAACTGTCTGATACCAGTCAGTTTCTTCGCGGTGGTCAAAATCCAGATCTACGCAAATGGGCGAAGGATCATCTGCGACGGATTTCACCAATACGAAGGTGTTGGGCATTGATACGCCACGAACTGTCGCCTTAAAAGGATCATTGGGCCATATAATGGCCCGTCTTGCGGACAAACTCACGGCGATATCCGCGCCTTTTAAATCCCTTACAAAGTGAACCCTTTCTATTTGGCCCGCCAAAAAACCCACCAAGAAACTAAACCAAGGGTTTTGGCCTACCATCAACCCGAAATTATAAACGGCTTCAAGTTTTTGCGCGCGACTGGTCATGGAGCCACCTCAAACACTATTGTAGCTTAAAGTGCCCGTCATTTACCAAAGGAGACTTCTTATGGCCTGTAGAACACAAACAACGATATGGACGGGTTTTGAAAATATGAGGAGGCATTGCTATGTCCGAAAAAGTTCCCATAAGCTTCGAGAAATATGTTACCTTTCAAGAGTTGACTGACTACCTCCAAAAGACGGCTATGGCTTATCCCGGGTTAACACATTTGGAGTCGGTGGGCAAGAGCTTCCAAGGCAGGGACATTTGGGCCATGACCGTCACCAATAAAGATACGGGCGAGCACAGCAAAAAGCCCGCCATCTATATTGACGGAAATATTCACGCGGGGGAGGTCACGGGGGCGGCTGTGGCCCTTTATCTCGTTGACTACCTTGTAAGCAATTACGGAAAAGATGAAGAGGTTACCCATGAGCTTGATACTTTTACGTTTTATATTCTCCCGCGTGTAAACCCCGATGGCGCTGAAGCGTACTTAACCAGCCCGGCCATGCTGAGGAGCAGCGTTCGCCCGTGGCCGGATGAGGAAGTAACCGAGCTTCCGGGCCTTCACCGGGGAGACGTGAATGACGACGGGAAAATTCTTCAGATGAGGGTCAGGGACGATAATAAGGGTGAATGGAAGCCGTCCCAAAAAGATCCCCGGTTGATGGTGGCAAGGGCCCCAGGGGAAAGAAAAGGCCCTTTTTACCGGATATACCCCGAAGGGTACATAAAGAACTACGAAGGTGAACCAATCCCCGTAAATTCTACGGTTTATGGGTTGGATCTAAACAGAAACTTCCCGTCCAATTGGCATACCTTGGTTCCGGGGGGCGGCGACTATCCGGGCTCGGAACCTGAAAGCAAAGCAATCATCGATTTCATAACCAAGCATCCGAACATTGGCGCTGCCCAGGCCCTTCATACTTCGGGCGGTTTTTATTACAGAAACCCGTGCCAGTACCCGGAGGACCAAATGGACCCGGATGATCTGCGTGCCACAAAGGAAATCGCCAGGCAGGGTACTATTTGGAGTGGTTATCCCGATGTGAAATCTCCCAACTGTTCGACTTTTACAGAATGGGCATACGAGCATAAAGGCATAATCGCCTATACCACAGAATTGTGGAATCGCTACACCCGCGCCGGTATCGGCTTTATTGAGTTTCAGAACACCGCGGAGCCCGAAGAACAGGAGAATCTGCAGGTCAAGCTACTTTCCTGGAATGACAGGGAACTGGCGGGTAAAGGTTTTGTGTCTTGGACTCCTTTCTTCCATCCCCAGTTGGGGCAGGTTGAAATCGGAGGATGGGATACCAAGTTTTGCGTGCAGAACCCCCCTCCTAACCTATTGAAACAGGAATGCCATAGAAACGCTATTTGGATTATGAAGCACGCCGCCGCATTGCCCGTGCTGCGTATGCTGCCTGTTGCGGTGGATAGCGTTGACGGGTCTGCCATAAAAATTACGGCCAGTGTGGAGAACTACGGTTACCTTCCCACAAATATTACCAATAAAGCTATATCTTCGAAAGCTGTTAGGAAAGATTTTTTCCGAATCTTGCCCCAAGAGGGAATGGCTGTTCTCGGAGAACCAAGGCAAGAGGTCGAATATGTAGAGGGTTATATGAATGTAAGGCGAGACGGGCCGGCCAGATCTACTGTCAAAGTGTCCTGGTATGTTAAGGCCGATAAAGGGGCCAAAGGGTTCGTGGAATTTGTAAGTCAAAAAGGCGGGACAGTACGTACGAGTTTTGAAATCTGTTAACCGGCAGTTTGGTTTCGCATCCACCCCGGGGCGTGCCAAGGCACCTATGCTCTGGGGTGGTTGACACGGTTTCAACACTTGGGTAAAGTAGGAAAAAGCACTAGGGGTGATTCCGTTGGTTATCACCGCCAGGGCCCTTCGCAAAACCTTTACTGCCAAAACTAAGGATCCCGGTCTTAGGGGCTCTATTCGCTCCGTGCTAAAACCCAACATCCTCAAAATTGACGCGGTAAAAGGTGTAGATTTCCATGTGGAAAGCGGCGAGGTGGTAGCGTTTATTGGCCCCAATGGCGCCGGGAAATCAACCGCCATCAAAATGCTTACCGGAATCTTGTATCCTACAGCCGGTGAGGCTACAGTTTTGGGCCTTGTGCCTTGGGAGAATAGGGAAAAGCTATCCTACAAAATAGGTTCGGTGTTTGGCCAGAAATCGCAACTGTGGTACCATCTGCCGCCGCTAGATACTTTCAATCTTTTGGCAAAAATCTACGAAATGGACCCGGCTCAGGAAGCCCGAAGAAGACATTCGCTTGTTGAAGCTTTTGAAATTCAGGATTTTTTGAAGATCCCTGTACGGAAGCTTTCTCTTGGTCAAAGAATGCGCTGTGAAGTGGCGGCCTCTCTTTTGCATGGGCCCAAGGTCATATTCCTGGACGAGCCAACTATTGGTCTGGATGTGGTGGCGCGTCAGAACGTAAGAGAAACCCTTAAGCAGTGGAATTCCGTAGAGAAAACCACGGTTTTTCTTACGTCTCACGATGTGGGTGATATAGAGTACCTGGCGGATAGGGTCATAATCATAAACCGCGGCCAACTGGTTCTTGACAGTGACGTAAAAACCTTAAAGCGAAGCCACCTGAGTAAGAAAATTGTCGATCTTCGGCTTGAAGGAACATGTCCCGACTTCACAATACCCGGTGTTACCGTGTTGAAATCCAAGGGCTCGGGGGTCAAGTTAGAAATCAACCTGGGGCTTAGCAGTGTGGACAGGGCATTGTCGGCAATTTTGGACATATGCAAGATTCAGGATATTGTCATATCCGACCCGCCGCTTGAGAGTATAATCGCGTCCATCTATACCTCCCAATTGGGGGGCGAGTGAGTGTCCGCAAAACTAGCCAAGTACCTGGAAGTTTTCAAAGTCGCTCTTCTTTCGAAGACGGCTTACATTTACGATTTTATGTTCCGCCAGATGTTCCTCGTGATCATAATGTATGTGTTCGCGCAGCTTTGGCGCACGACATACGGCTGGGAAGGAACAAGCCGCATCGCCGGCTTTACCATCGGTCAAATGCTGTGGTATCTGGCGCTTACCGAGAGCATGACCATGGCCATGCCAAGGTTGGGAGCTACCGTGGGCGATGAGGTGAAATCCGGCACGCTTGCTTACAGTCTTTCAAAGCCGTACTATTATCCAATGTTTCACTACTGGAGTTATTTGGGCAACGTCGCGCTTCAGTTTTTGTTTAACTTAGCCATCGCGGGAACTGTTACCTGGTTGTGTGTTGGGCCGCCTGTGGTCTCCAAAAGCTCTGTGGTTTTGGGTTTGGTGTCTATTTTCTTTGGGTTTAGCATCGACTTTGTCATACAGTTCGGTTTAGGGCTTCTGGCCTTTTGGACAGAAGACACTGGGGCTTTTACCTTTCTGTACACCCGGATGTTGATGATTTTGGGCGGAATGATGATTCCATTGGATGTTTTCCCGGAAACCGCGGGAAAAGTGGCCCGAATTCTACCTACGAGTTTTATAATCTATGGCCCTGTTCGCGCGGTTCTTTTGTTTTCGTTCGCCGATTGGCTCGGTTTAGTCATGAAGCAAGGGTTATGGCTTTTGGCGCTATCCTTAGCTATCAAAAGCATGTACGGGATGGGGGTAAAGATAGTCAATGCGCACGGAGGATAACAACACCTATCCCCAAGCGGGTGGCGTGAAGAAAAACCAAAAAGATCCCGAAAAGCCGCGGTTTTGGGGTACTGTGTCCTTTGTGTGGAGTTACGCGCAAGCGAACCTGGCCATGGAAATGGAGTACAGAGTATCGTTTGCCACCCGCCTATTGGGGGTATTGCTAAGCGATTGTATGTGGTTGGCTTTTTGGTTTATATATTTCACGCGTTTCCCTGTAGTTCAGGGATGGACCAGGAACGACATTGTAACCCTTTGGGCAGTGCTTGGCTTTGGGTATGGGTTGGCCACAGGCGTATTTGGAAACGCAACCGGCCTAGCCCGTGTCATAGCGTCGGGAAATCTCGATTTCTATTTGACCTATCCTCGAAACGTGCTGCTGCACACTTTATGCAGCAAAATGGATGTTGGCGCCTTGGGCGATGTAGTATTCGGCCCGACGGTTTTTGTGGCTGTAGTGAAGCCGAATATTGCCGCATTCTTACTTTTTCTGTTGTCGGCAGTTCTTGTGGGATGCGTTTTTCTGGGGTTTACAGTTCTAACAGGCACAATGTCGTTTTTCGCGGGTAATTCGGAAAATTTGGCTTCCCAAATGCAAAACGCGCTAGTGCATTTTTCAACGTACCCATCCGCGATTTTCGGGGGTACCGTCAAAATGTTACTATTTACTATCGTGCCCGCCGGGTTCATAAACTCTGTCCCCGTTAAAATCATGCGCGACTTTGACCCCGTATTCTTCTTGGGTTTGGCGGGCGCGGCGGTGGTATTTTTGACAGGCGCCATTTTTGCTTTTAAATCCGGGATGAAGCGATACGAATCCGGTAATCTCATGCAGGCAAAAATGTAGGTTGGTGAAGGATTACCAGGTGTCAACGTCGAAAATCCGAAAGGCGCAAAACATCTGGAATAGCAAAAGGCGGATGAAGGCAGCGGGAGAGCCCCGGAAGAACCGGGCACCGTAGGAGCAAGAGCCACTTTGCCGGCTTGAAACTCTCAGGTACGAACACCGTTGCCCGACGCATCTCTGGAGAGCCCGCAAGCCAAGGTTAATTTCTTGGCACGGCACCAAAGGGGTTAACTTGCCTGGGTTTTATTTGGGTAAGGAGTCTCTCAGGTAAATGGACAGGGACTGATGATAAGAATATCTCAGTTCCTTATTGTTTTTTTGGGGAAGACTGACGGCAGGAAACTTTGCTGTTCAAGATGAACAAGCTATATGGCGCCATGGAAGTGTCATCCAATACCCGGGAGGTGAATAATAAAAGGTGGCAAAAGAGCTTAAAAGAACACCACTTTATGAGACCCACCTTAAGTACGGAGGAAGAATGATCGACTTCGGAGGCTGGGATCTTCCAGTGCAGTACACAAGCATCAAAGAGGAGCATCACGCTTGCAGGAATGCCGCTGCCCTTTGGGATGTTTCCGATATGGGCGAGATCCTGGTAAGAGGAGAGAACGCGCTGGAGTTTTTGCAGATGCTTCTCACTAACGACATGTCCAAGGGGAGCCCCGGCAGGGTTGTGTACAGCCCCATGTGTTACCCCAGTGGCGGCGTAATCGACGACATGATGGTTGTCTTTCAAGAAGACGGCAGTTATTTGCTGGTTGTGAATGCCTCAAATATCGAAAAAGACTATCAATGGGCGCTAGACTTGGCGAAATTCTTCCACGGTGTGGAAGTCATTAACCAGTCCGACGAAACTGCCCAGGTTGCCCTTCAGGGGCCTAATTCCCAGCGTATATTGCAGCGTTTGACGAAGTACCCTTTGTCAAAACTGAAGTATTATCGCGCCGTTGAAAACGTGGACGTTGGCGGCTTGAATTGCCTTATAACCAGGACCGGATACACAGGCGAGGATGGCTTCGAGGTGTATTGCGAAGCCCGCAGGGGACCCGAATTGTTTGAGATTGTTATGGATGCCGACGACGGCGACGGGCTGGTTCCCGCCGGTTTAGGGGCCAGGGATACTCTAAGATTTGAGGCATCTATGCCCTTGTACGGCCAAGAACTAGACAAGGACCACGGCCCTTTGGGCGCCGGTCTCGGCAAATTCGTGGCTTTTGGAAAAGGCACCTATTTTGTAGGGGCCCACGCCCTTATGAAAGAACGGGAAGTTGGTCTGAGAGCAAAATTGGTCGGGCTCAGCATGATTGACCGGGGAGTACCGCGAACTGGTTACAAAGTGTTCGACGAATCTTTGGAAAAAGAAATCGGTTACATTACGACCGGCAACTACTGCCCAACCCTGGACAAATACCTGGCCATGGCATACGTACCGGTTGACTACAGTCAAGCAGGCACCAGGGTAGCAGTGGAAATAAGAACCAAGAAGGTCATGTCAGAAGTGGTGAAGATGCCATTTTATCGCAGGGAGGGCAAGAAGAAATGACTTATCCGGCTAACATCAAGTTTCAAAAGACCCACGAGTACGCAAGGGTGGAAGGCAAGGTTGCATACGTGGGAATCAGTTCTTTCGCGCAGGAAGCCCTTGGAGACGTGGTGTTTGTGGAGCTTCCGGAAGTGGGAACGGAGCTTAAAAGCGGTGACGTGTTCAGTACTGTTGAATCGGTTAAGGCGGTTTCAGATTGCTACACGCCGGTTACCGGCAAAGTTGTGGAAATTAACGAGGCCCTTAACGATTCCCCCGAGCTTATCAACACCGACCCGTACAAAGAGGGCTGGATTTGCGCCATTGAACTGGATGACCCATCCGAATTGGACGTTTTGTTGGACCCCACGGCTTACGAAAAACACGTAGAAGAAGAAGGGGGTCACTAATGAATTTTCTGCCCAATACGGTGAGGGACAGGCAGGCGATGCTAAAAACCATCGGTGTTACTTCGGTGGAAGAGCTATTTAGCGACATCCCGGAAAAACTTCGGTTTCAAGAGCTTTTGGATATTCCGGGAGGTTTGTCCGAATACGATTTGGCGAAACACGGCCGAGAGCTTTCAGAAAAAAATGAAGCCAAAGATTATGCCTGTTTTATTGGGGCCGGCGCTTACGATCATTACATCCCTTCAGTAGTGCGGCACGTTTTGGGGCGCTCTGAGTTCTACACCGCGTACACGCCTTATCAACCTGAAATAAGCCAGGCGGTCCTGCAAAGTATTTTTGAGTACCAAACCATGGTGTGCGAACTAACCGGGATGTCCGCGTCAAACGCTTCAATGTACGACGGGGCGTCCGCCGCGGCGGAATCCGTGGGAATTGCGGCCGGGCTTACCCGGCGAGGCAGAGCCTTGGTATCAAAAACGGTGAACCCTGAAACAATTACGGTCACCAAGACATACGCCACGGGGCATGGTGTGGACATAGACGATATTCCTATGGAAAACGGTGTTACTTCGCTTAAAGCTTTGGAGGAAATGCTTTCCAAAGAAGTGGCCTCTGTACTTATTCAACAACCCAACTTTCTTGGTAACTTGGAACCCGTGGAAGCCGTTTCGAACCTGGCTAAAGCCGCGGGAGCCTCGCTCATAGTCTCGGTTAACCCGATGACATTGGGGCTTCTGAGACCCCCGTCAGAGTACGGCGCCGACATAGTCGTGGGAGAAGGACAGGTTTTCGGTAACCCCATGGGTTTCGGCGGCCCCTACCTTGGGGTGCTTGCGGTTACAAATAAATACCTCCGGCGAATGCCGGGCCGTTTGGTTGGCATGACCAACGACGTCCGCGGCCAGCGGGGGTTTGTGCTCACTCTACAAACTCGCGAACAGCACATAAGGCGCGATAAAGCCACGTCTAACATATGCTCCAACGAAGCTTTGAACGCCCTTGCGGCTACCGTATATCTTACATGGCTTGGAAAACAAGGGATACGGGAATTGGGCGCGCACTGCCTTCAAAAAGCGCATTACCTTTCCAACCGGATTTCAGGTGTAAAAGGCTACAGTATTCCTTGGGGCAACTTTTTCAACGAATTTGCCGTTAAGTGTCCTGTGGATGCCGAAAAAGTGCTCGACGCTCTGTTGGAAAGAAAGATACTTGCAGGTTATCCCTTGGGAAGGGTCTATCCTGAACTGAAAGATTATCTGCTGGTGGCTGTAACCGAAAAGAGAACGAAAAAAGAGATGGATGATTTTGTCGCCGGATTGGAGGGATTGGCATGAGACGTTTGGAACCTCTCATATTCGAAGTCTCCAGCCCGGGCCGTAAGGCTTATTCGTTACCAG
This sequence comes from uncultured Eubacteriales bacterium, assembly GCA_964414105.1. Classification (GTDB taxonomy): domain Bacteria; phylum Bacillota; class Sulfobacillia; order Fermentithermobacillales; family Fermentithermobacillaceae; genus JAXGZG01. The sequence goes on along the minus strand of CAYPVF010000021.1, from coordinate 5,334 downwards.
AACTAGAGGTACCGCAAATACCCTTGGAAGGTTTGCTTCCGAAAGACGAGCTAAGGTCGGCGCCGCCCGAACTGCCCGAAGTAGCCGAAATAGATTTGGTGCGCCATTTCACCCGCATGTCTCAGCTAAACCATGGCGTGGATATTGGATTCTATCCGCTTGGCTCGTGTACCATGAAGTATAATCCCAAGGTAAACGAGGAAATTGCCAATCTTCCGGGTTTCACAGATATACACCCTTATTCTCCCGAGAGCCTTGTGCAGGGCGCGTTGGAGCTTATGTACAAACTTCAGAAATATCTGGCTGATATAGCCGGGATGGAAGAAGTGAGTTTGCAGCCGGCGGCGGGGGCCCACGGTGAATTGGCCGGAATCAGGATTATCCAAGCCTACCATAAATCCCGTAATGATACAGCCAGGACCAAGATTCTTGTTCCCGATGCCTCTCACGGTACAAACCCCGCGTCAGGAGTCTTGGGTGGTTTTGAGACCGTAACCATACCTTCGGATTCCAGAGGCGGTGTGGATATTGAGGCGTTGGAGAAGGTTACCGACGAAACCGTGGCGGGATTGATGCTCACAAATCCCAACACTTTGGGCTTGTTCGATGAGAACATCCAAAAAATCGAGCAGATAGTTCATGGTAAAGGCGGCCTTCTGTACTACGACGGCGCTAACGCCAACGCCATATTGGGTATATCCAGGCCGGGGGACATGGGGTTCGATGTGCTACATTTCAACTTGCACAAAACCTTCGCTACCCCTCATGGCGGCGGAGGCCCCGGATCAGGTCCTGTAGCGGTCAAAAAGCTGTTGTCCCCATTTTTACCGGTTCCTTTGGTAGTGTACGACGGCAAATCTTACAGATTAGACTACGACCGGCCGCTCACTATCGGTCAGATGAGGGCGTTTTACGGCAATTTCTTAGTCATGGTTAAAGCTTACGCTTACATAGTGTCTTTGGGGCCCGTCGGCCTAAAAGAAGTAAGCGAAGACGCAGTGCTAAACGCCAACTATGTGCTTAGGAAAATTGTAAAACATTATGATTTGCCGTACGACCGCCACTGCAAACACGAGTTCGTGGTTTCGCCGCAGCGTATCAAAAAGGATACCGGCGTTACCACTATGGATATTTCCAAACGCCTTTTGGATTACGGTGTACATCCACCTACCAACTATTTCCCTTTAATCGTGGATGAGGCCATCATGATCGAACCTACCGAGACCGAGTCCAAAGAGACTTTGGACCTTTTCGCGGACGCCCTTATTGAGATCGCCAAGGAAGCTTATGAAAATCCGGAGAATCTCAAATCGGCGCCCCACACAACGGTTGTGGGAAGACTGGATGAGGCCATGGCTGCGAAAAAACCGCGGTTACGTTGGCAGAAGGATAGCTCGGGCCAGTAAGGCCACTTGGAAAACGTCAGTGTTCTCGCCGTCGGGGAAGTGTACCCTTCCCCGGCGGAATGCTCTAAAAACACAGATAAAGGAGCACATGGGCTTTTACTATGTCACGGGACGCAAAGCGCGGATCTAATATTCTTCAGTGTATTAAACCGACAAAAACGATGTCTGTAAGTGTGACAGGAAAAACTTGTGCTTTGGGTTGCTCACATTGCGGGGGCCATTACCTAAAACACATGGTCGATATAAAAGATTTAGAAACAAAACTCGATCAAAAAAAACCGTCGAGTATTTTGGTTTCAGGGGGCTGCGATCTTTGGGGAAAGGTGCCTTTGGGCCCGGTTCTGCACAGCATACAAAAGCAAGCCAAAGGCTGCAGGCTCAACGTTCACCCTGGGATTGCTGACTTACCCGCCTGTGAAACTATCACTGAAACAGCTTCGGTAATTTCTTTCGATTTTGTACTGGATGAAACGGCCATTTCCCAGGCCTTTCACGGAAAATGGACCCCCAGTGACTATGTGGACACGTTTCGTAATCTTTCCCGGGGCAAGGCCGAAGTTGTTCCGCACATTCTGGTTGGGCTGAGAAAGGGAACAATAGCCAAGGAATACGACGCCGTAGATTTTCTCATTTCAGAGGGCGTCAAAAAGGTAGTTTTCATTGTGTTCATACCTACCAAAGGCACCTTATGGGAACATGTTGAACCCCCTTCTGCCCAAGATGTGGCCAAGCTATTGTTTTGGGCCAGGTCCAAAAACCCTTCTTTAGATATATGTTTGGGCTGCATGAGGCCCGGGGGTAGGTATAGGCAAACTTTAGACCCGTTGGCTGTTTCGGCGGGGGTAGATAGAATAGTAATGCCTCACCCTGATGCTTTAGCCTACGCGAGGTCATTGGGGGCACGCATTGTCAAAAAGGAAGAGTGTTGCGCTTTTGATTGA
>CAYPVF010000021.1:0-2977 GCA_964414105.1 uncultured Eubacteriales bacterium | reverse complement strand
TGATTGATGAGTCGGGTGTATCGTTAGGAACCGCTGTGTTGCTTGGTTTATCCAAAGCAAAGCTCTTGGTCGCGCCCAAAACCGCACATTTCTTAGTTGGCGACGGGTGCGTCAACGATTGCGCTTTTTGCGCTCAGGCGAAAAACAGCCACAGTTTGCCCGGGCGCTTGTCCCGCGTGGTATGGCCTCGGCATCCTTGGAGTGACATTGGGGGCCCGCTTTCCGCGGCGATTCGGGACGGTCTGTTTTCACGAATTTGTGTTCAAACTGTGGAGTGTTCTCAGGGCACAGCCCTGGCGCTGGATTTTGTCAGGAGGATAAGGGTAATTTCGCAACAGATGCCTGTAAGCGTTTGCGCGGCCCCTTATTCTTTGGCAAGAGTTGAAGCTTTTTTTCGGGCGGGGGCCTCTACTGTGGGGCTACCCATAGACGCCGCTACGCCTGACATACACAACCGGGTAAAAAGGGGATTGCCCAACACCGCTTGGCGTGTACTGCTGGAGTCTTCCTCAAGATGGCCCGGATTGATTTCAACCCATTTTATAGCCGGGTTGGGTGAAACTGAGGAAGAACTGGTACGCGCCATAGCCAAAGCGCAGGAAAACGGCGTGACTGTTGGGCTTTTTTCTTTTACCCCAGTTAAAGGCACCGATATGGAAGCTTGCCCACCCCCCGATATCTCAAAATACAGAAGGATACAGCTGGCCGCCTATGTTTTGAAAAACGGAGGCAATATCCGGGCCATAGAATTTTCCGGTGAACGAATTGTTCGCGTAAGATTAGGTGACCCAAAAATCCGGCAGGAAATATTAAAGGGCTTGCCATTTATGACTTCCGGTTGTTCCGGGTGCAACCGCCCTTATTACAACGAACGTCCGGGGCAAATTATGATGAACTATCCAAGGCTTTTATCTCCCCAAGAAGCATTTCGGGGCATATGTGAAAGCGGTCTTTCATTAGGGAATTTGGAACTTACTTTAAAGGAGGCCAATCTCGATGAAAGTTAGGTATATTTCGGATGGCGCTTTAAAAGGGCACGACAATATGGCTACAGACGAGGCTATCTTGAGGGCATGCGCCAGAGGCGAAATTGCGCCCACAGTAAGGTTCTATCAATGGGAACCGGCGTGTTTGTCTTTAGGGTATTTTCAGTATGTTGAAAAAGAAATCGATGAACAAGAGATGCGGGATAGAGGAGTAGACCTTGTAAGGCGGATTACAGGCGGCAAAGCGGTATTGCACGATGACGAGTTAACTTACAGCGTGGTGATCCCCGAGAAAGACCTTCGGGGTTCGGTGCTTGAAACCTACTACCAAATCTCTAAAGCTTTGGTTCAAGGGTTAAAGAACCTGGGTCTTCCCGCCCAAATCGCCGCTTTGGAGCACGGGATTTCATCCCGGGACCCGCAATTTCGGCAAGCCGCGTGTTTTTCCGCCCCGTCTTGGTTCGAGATAACGGTTTCAGATAAAAAAATTATCGGTTCGGCTCAAAACAGAAAAAACGGTATCATCTTGCAGCACGGCTCTATCCCGTTTAGGTTCGATTCAGATAAGTTAGTCGCTTGTCTTCGGACATCGTCGCCCCAACACGCCCAAAGGGCAGCTTCTATGCTAAAGCGGAAAGCGGTCGGGGTGTCTCAAGCGCTGGGGCGTGATGTTTCCCGCCACGAGCTGGAAGCGGCTTTGGTAAAAGGTTTTCAAACGGCGTTGGGTTGGGAGCTGGAAAAGGGGCAACTGCGAGAGCAGGAAATTTGCGAAAAACAAACGCTGTCTTGTGAAAAGTATGGGTCGCGCAAATGGACAATGGAAAGAGGGCGGCTTAACGACGAATTATATTGATGAGAAATGACTAGGGAGGTATCGCTTTGTTTGATGTTACGGTAATAGGCGGGGGGCCCGGCGGTTATGTGGCAGCCATAAGAGGCGCCCAGTTGGGCGGCAAAATCGCTCTGGTTGAAAAGGGCCGGATGGGAGGCACATGCCTAAATGTAGGATGCATACCCACAAAAGCTTTGGTGCACTCGGCGCACGTTTTGAATACCGTAAAAGACGCCGCTCGCTTCGGGGTTCTGGCCAATGATGTAGGCGTAGATTTAAACAATATTATGGAGCACAAGAAGAAAACTATAGATCAGCTTGTAGCGGGAATAGATGGGCTATTGAAACGAAACGGCGTTACAGTCTTTAGAGGCGAAGCGCAAGTGCCGAACGCGAGAACAGTCGTGGTGGGAAATACCCAAGGCGGGTACGATACTATTTCCACAAAAAACATTCTGCTGGCTACAGGTTCATCCAGTAAAACCATCCCTTTGCCTCCGGAAAGTCTGGCCCACACTGTTTCATCTGACCAAGCGCTCAGTTTCGGCAGAGTGCCCAAAAGGCTCGCCATAATTGGCGGCGGGGTAATCGGTGTAGAGTTTGCCTGTATCTGGAATGCTTTTGGGGCGGAAGTTGATATCATAGAGATTATGCCCGGCATACTCCCTGTGGTCGATGAAGAAATCACAAGGCGTTTGACCATGCTATTCAGGAGAAAAGGCATTTCTGTTAACTTGGAGACTTCGGTCAAAGAAATAAGGGAAGAAAACGGCGAAAAAATCATTACTGCCGAAGTAAAAGGCGCGGTGAAAGAATTTAGGGCCGATCATGTGCTGTTGGCTACAGGCAGGGCTCCTGATTTCGGCGGAATTGACTTGGCGTCTTTGGGGGTTAATCACGATAGGTACGGCGTTAAAGTAACAGACAAAATGGAAACTAATGTGGAAGGTATTTACGCGGTAGGGGATGTGGTGGGTACAACTTTTTTGGCCCACGGCGCGTCAGCCGAGGGAATTGTTGCCATGGACAATATTTTTGGGAATCCAAAAACCATGGATTATTCTGTTATCCCAGCTTGCGTTTTTTCTATACCCGAATGCGCCTCAGTTGGACTTACTGAGAAACAGGCCAATGAACAAGGTTTTGACCCAATCATCTC
>CAYPVF010000020.1:0-18878 GCA_964414105.1 uncultured Eubacteriales bacterium | reverse complement strand
TCTCGCCCGATTTCTCTAGGTCCGATCCGAATTTGACCATCTGAGTTTGTGCAGTTTTTAGAGCAGCCTCATATTTACTGGTGTCTAACACCAGTTCACTATGCACAGTCCCTGCATTTACCGACATCCACTATCACCTGCCCTTATGGTCTTGCACGAAGGCCATAAAATCTTTGTTCCCTTTGAGTTTTTCCCCGACCCACCGAATGCGCCCCCAATTAAGACGCCCTTCATTATCCATAGCCTTGGCTAACAAATAAAAAGCCACCTCATTAAAGCAATAGGCAGCCCAGTCAGTCAGTCCCAAAATGTCACTCGGTTTGCACCTGTACTCCCTCGCCATCATGATCATTTGGGCCATCTTTTTCGTGCCCACGAAAGGAGGACACTTCTTGCAACTCTCCTACTGCCCATTGGTAGATGTGGATCATCTGCTCATCGGTGATAATGTCTTTGAACTCGTCGTATGTGGGTTCCACTAGGCAAGTACTGCAATACAACTCATAAAGCTGTGCGGCTTCCCGAGCATCAAAACTCACCCGTTTGGTCGGCGCCATTGTCATTTTCGTGGCCACGGGCATGAGAGGGTTGGGAATTTTGCCCTGACCCATTAACGCCAATATTCTTGGCTTTTGAAGTTTTACTTCGATGGTCTTGCCCACAGAGAAGCCAGGTATAACCACCGTCTGTATCGCCAGAGCCCTCAACTCATCGATTTCCATGAGCATCGCCTCCTAACCAAAACTCCCGGCACTAGGCCGGGAGAGTAGCAGTGTGTTTCATCTCGACTGGGCTCTCACCCATAGCAGGACGACTGCGTGCGCGCAACTCCTCACTGAAAAACTGCCCGTCCTGCAGCCTGTAATTTAGGGGCCTGCCCTGGCAGTGCTTGAACGCAAATTCGACGTACCCAGTAGTATCGCCATCGGTGTCTTTTTCCTCCGTGTAAACCTTCAGGGTGAACCTTTTTCGCTCAACTGGGCTACCTATCACGGGGGCGGTGTATTTTTTGTCCGTGCCATCCCATGTGCCGCCATCAATGAGCGCCAAAAGTTCCGGCTGCATAGTTACGCTTGTTAGAGTGATGTCGTACCCCATCACAATGTCCTCGGTGCGATTTTGCGCCTTGATGATATTTTTGACCCTGAGCGCCTGCTCCTCGCCCTCATTAATACGGGCCTCTATATTAGCTTCGCTCATAACATCAATTAGGGTATATGCGTCCGGATTGTCCCCCTCCGTCACCACGTCCACCCTAGCGATGTTGGCCAAAGCAAATTCCTGTACTTGGCTCATCTTCATACCTCCAGTCTTTTCATAACCACGTACTCCAAACTTGTGGTGTAGGCTTTTCTATCATCGTCAGTGATAACCGGGGTCTCGGTGCCTGTGGGCCTTACGTTGGGCTTCAAACCAAGCATGGCAGTTTTGATTTCGGCTGCATAAACACCCATAGCGATGTAGCTCGACGCAGGCACGAACAGTATCAGATCGATTAACCTGTACCCCACGCTCCGGGCATTAAAATAAGCGCTCTGTGTCTGCTCTTTGACCACACAGTAGCGCTCTTTGCACTCCCCAACATACTTACCGGGCGGAAAGGGGTTTAGCCCCGCGTTTTTCAACTCGTCGTAGACGGCCTGCCACATCAGTCCTTCACCAACTTTTGATAACCAGCCAACGTCTCTTGGGCGAAAAGATCGATAGTCGGCTTGAGGATCGCATATTTCTTCTCATGGGCTAATTCCAGGTACACGCTATATTCCATGCCACCGGAAAGCCTTACTACCAACTCATCGCCCCGCCAGAAATGGTCCCCTTCGATGCTCTGCCTAGCGTTTGCTGTTCTGTCCGTCCACGGCGCATTCGATTTAGCGTGTGCTTCCATCTTCTTGGCTGCCGTGTCGGCATATAGACCCAAGGCAGCTTTTTGCTTTCTTGCCGCTCCGGCCAAATCGAAACCTGAGGTGTTCACTTTTACGCTCACTTGACCACCTCCAGCTCAGCCTGCAAGCATACGCCGAGATAATCCTGTACAAAGGCAACTCGCCACACTTTGCCGGCATGAGCAAACTCGTCGCCTTCCTGTATGTCGGCGTCAGACAGTGCCAGTAACTTCGTGGATCTAGACATGTAACTGCCCGCCACGGCACCGCCATCTTCCACCCGTTCCCGCAAGACCCGTTTGTTGTACAAACCAACGGTCAGAGGGCCGACGGTAACCGTTTCTTGTGTCTCACCGCCGTAGCCGTCGTCAGTGACTACAATCCTTGAGATTGTGATCTTCGTGGGGTTAACAGCAATGAGTTTTTCGATGTAACGACGGTAATACAGGTTAGCGCCCATCGGCTCTCACCACCATTCCGCCATGATTACCCCTGTACTGCGCCACTAAGCCCTGGAAATGCTTGCGAGGGCTAGGGATGATTATATCCCCCAGTTTTATCTCTTCTATGCCGGATTTGATTTGGCACAGATTGCGCGCCAAAGCGTACAAATCCGGGCTTTTACCAGCTTCGTCGAGGTAGGCTTGCAGTTCGGAGTCATCGAAATAAGGGTAGTTGGGCTCATCGATTAATCGCTTCAATTTCTCAAGCATCGGTGACCACCGCCTTGTTAAATTATAAGGGCGGGGCCACCCCCCCGCCCTCACTTTCTGTTTCGCTTAGGCTACTGTGGCGATGAACACGTTGTCTATCTGCTCAAAACTCGGCAATATGATTGCCGAAACAATCGTCTCCACGTTCACCGGATGTGGCTCTTTGATTGTTGTAACAGCGACGCCAGTATCGACAATTCCGACCGAAGCGTCGGTGTTCCCTGACATGAGATCGCTCTCTTCCGGGGTGGTCCCATAGTAGGTGTTGCCCAAAGTACCATCCGTGATGAGCGTGAAGACATCATCAGGGAAGAAGGGTGTGGCGACACCGTCTAGAGAAAACTTCTTGTTGTAAACGGCTACACTCAACCCAAGCTTGGTCATGAGATACTGCTGCAGCAGCGAATCGACCATTATGCGATTTTGCCCGCCGATTGGGTCCAGATCTAGCCGAATGGCCTGATTCCGCAGAAGGTAGTTCCAAGTTTTCGCCGTACAGATAGCCTTCGTGGGTTTTACGCCCACGTTGTCCTCGACCGCTTGCTGCCACCTCAGAATGTCTGTGACTGGGCTTGCTGTCTCTACGGCACTCCATACAGCATCCTCGTCAGTCAGAGCCTCTTGGTTGCCCTCCGAAAACTTATAGTCATACAAGTAACTGATCCGATTTGCCTCAATCGCGATATTGCCCGTGGATAACAACTGCATCCTCATGCGTTCTGCGGCGACTTCCGCACCCTGTATAAGGGTAGCGGCATCGTCATAGATCTGGGCGATGATTGGATTCAAGAAAGCGGCGTTGGCGGCGCTAGCAGCCTTATTGAGTTCCTGCCGCTCTTTCTCACCAATTCTCATGGCTTCGCGGAAGAACGGCATCTCGGTTTCGATCTTGGAGACGCCGATTCGGTCACGAAGAGTCGCTTTGGCATCAAAAGCACTGGGCATCAGAATCGCCGGTAGCCCTTTTCTCCCCTTAATCCAGCTTAGATCAAGTCCGAGCTGTTTCTTGGCCGGGAAAAGTGTGGCGCCAAGATACGGGATCCTGGCTGACGCGGTACCTATCCAATAAGCCGCAATTTCAGCAGCGACAATCAGATCGAAAATATTCATTCTACTCACCTGTCCTTTCCGTGTCCCGTTACTGGATAAACAATATTCTGCCTGCGAGGGCGGCTATGGCATCGGCGTCTGGTTCCTCGGGAAGCTTCTCAAGGGCCACGAAACCGTGCACCAACATGGCACCGGATGCCGGGCCATAGGTCACATCCACGTCATTTAACAGGATGCCTTCCGCGCCTTCATTATTGGCGACAACCACCTTTTCCGTGCTATCGATGAGGGTTCCGTCACTGATTGTGGGGACATCGTCTTCAACGGTAATGGTTTTGCCAACAATGGTGCCGGCAGGGACGATCTTTTTACTGAACTCATCCGCTTCAATACCCGCATCGTCAACTGTCACCGCCAAGGCCACATAGTGGTCCGGAAACTTCAAAATCTCAACTTTGTTGCCGTATGGAGTTTCTACAAACTTCATCCCGATATACCCCCTTAATTAACCCCTAAAATAGATGTCTTGTTTCTTGCTTGTGGCAGCCACTTGCGCTGCCACCTGCTCAGCCAAGAGCTTGCCGATACTATTTTCAGATGGCTCGTTTTTCGGTTTACGACCGCCCCCAAGACTCCCGCCGGTACCATCGGGGTTTTGCTGCTTGAACAGGTACGGTTTGCTCTCCCGCAAGGCCTTGATCTGCTCGTCGAGCCCGGTAACCTTGCCGTCCTCCGCAACCACCACCGAATCCGCCTTTATGTGTGGCAGGATATCCGCCACATCGTTAGGCCCAGCCTGAATCACCTGTAACTTGATAGCGTTGATTTTGCGGGTGGCAGAAAGCTCGGTTTCCTTATCGGTAATCTGCTGCTTCAGCTGCTCTATGGTGGCGGTGGCTCCCTCGTTATCTTTCAGCTGTTTCTGCAAGGAACCAAGTTGCTTGTTCAGGTCATCCACCTGGTCTTTATACTGCTTACGCTCCTCATTCAGACTGTCGAATTTCACCTTGGGTATCCAGTTTCCATCCGACACAATGTCTAGGCGCTTGTCACCGGCTTTTTCGGTGATCTGCTTATAGAGTTCTTCGCCTAAGAGTTCCTTAAGATCCATCATGGTTCTCCTTTCCCTCTTGCCTTGTTAAGCGGTCGGCTCCGCCTTTGTGGTCTTTGTTCTTTTGGCCCTGCAAATACTAAAAAAGGGCAAAAATGAAGAGCCTCGAACAGGCCCCGATATGCTGAATTGTTGATATTAAGCTGTCTTTTCTATAAACTCCCGTCCATATCTCCAGTACCACTTTTCAAGCATGGGGTTGTTGCCGCCCCTAGCCCAAGCTTTAAGTTCAGTAGCCACCTGGTCTAAAGATTTGCTAATAACCGGCGACGTATGACATAAACATTGAGGGTGTGATAAAGGCCCCTTGTCTTTCGGGAAGTTCCCTTTACCCAGGCCATACCAGTTTTGATTGGCGTAGTCGTCGCATTCATCCGGGCCCCAATGTTTGACCTGCCGCTCGTAATGCTGGGAGGATAAAGCCCAATGGATGGAGTCAACAAACGGGTTTCGTTCGGCACTTTGATACTGACTTTCACGGTATCCGTGCATAATGCTTGTGCGGGCTAATCGCTGCGCGTTGTAGTCAATTTGCTTTGAACGAAGATTCGGATACACTTTGCCCCAATTCCAGGGCCTAGTTGCTGCAGGGTCCAAAAAGGCCTCCAGGTCCTTGGCCAAGGCAAGGGCACTCTTTTTCTCCAGCAAGCCGCGCTTAAGGATGTAGTCTATATCCCGCCCAAATCCATCCGTAACACTCCAGGTCCTGCCCGACAAACCTTTCCCGTCTCGATATAGGTCACCACCTAGGATGCTTTTTAGCACCTCGGCAGGCACCTTTGAAAACATCTCGGTAAAATGAGGCCCCAGATCTATTCCGGCCTTTTCTAAGGCAGCCGAGAAAATCTGCAGGTCAAAGCCTGAGCCTATTGCCCCCGCGGAAGAAATGCCGGAGGACGTTTTCGCCCGTAGGTCTTGCGCTAGTTTCCGTTGCGCAGGCTTCAAACCTTTTTCGACATAATCATCTAGCCATCTTTGGGTAAGAGATTTGTCCTTGGCGGTTTCTGCCCTTGCCGACAATTCGCTTATCGTGTCATCGTACAGCCCTAGAATCTCTCGTTCTTGCTGTAGGGTGAGCAAAAGCACTTTGCGCCGTCCTTCTTGGATCAACCGTTCGTAGAGTTTGGCGCTCATTGCTCATCGCCTGCACCTGAGGCTCCGCTACCGCCCAGTTCACGCTCCAAGGCTAGGCCGAAGTCGTCCCGCAACATCTGCTGCTCAGCCTGTATCTGTTCGAGTTCCGAATCTATGTCCTCATATTCGCCCCATTTATTCATATAAGATTTTCTAGATCTGACCTGTGCGCCCACTTCCTCCATGTCGACGCGTTTCTGGTCATCCTCGTCCTCTTGGATGGGATAGTAGCGCTCAATCTCAAGGCTAGTCTCATATCTAGCCACAGCGCCCGCCCCGTAAAGGTTATAGGTGTCAACCATCCTGAAAATGTAATCCACCATCTGTTCCAGGGCCGGGCCCCAGGCCGTCCAATCTTCCTCGCATGCGCTTATGAGTCCCCAGTACAAAGCCTTCATGGATTTGCCCGACTGCATGATGCCTTTCAGCTGCTCCAGGCTTACGTTTGGCACCTCCATGAGGTCATACATGTCGCCTTTCGCACGATCCACAGAATCCTGAAACTTCTCGCTATAACTGAACCGGCTTTCCAGGCGCTCCATCCTGGCCTGCTTACCTTCAGCGTAGGTCTCCGTCTGTAGGTCAACCAAAGCTCCGGGGGCCCGTATGATGCTTTTAAGGCTTTTTTCCGTGGCATCTACTACCACGTCCTGCCCAAACATTTGAAAGCGCAAAGCGTCCAGGTCGTCGCTATTAAGTTTGTTGTAACTGTCTTGGTTGGGCCAAAGCATCTCCACGTCCGATTTGCCTTCAGTCTCGCCCGTAAGCCCGGCGTTTTGGATAATAACAACCGGGATGAAGTCCAAACCCGTGTCGTGGTCCTCAAATTCCACACTGATGACTTGGCCAAACCCGTCATAGGTGGCCTCGTTTAAGATGCAGCGGCCGCCGAGCAGTTCCCAAGTCTGCTTTTTGATGCGCTGAGCCTTGCGTTGTTCTTCGTCGTTTAGCCCATAAAGAAAAATAACTTTCGCGAGTTCATCAACATCGTCTAGGTCAAACTGAGGGAAAAATTCCTGTGCCGGAGAGAAGACAATTTTGAGGCCCTTATCTTTGTGACCCCACAATTTTATAGCGACTTTGCCGCCAATGGAGCAGTCCTTTTTGGCCTTGAGCAGCTTGCTGTGGAATTTGTTTGCCGTGAGAATGCGATCAAGCAGGTCTTCTTTTTCCTGCGCTTTATCCTGGTGTAAAGTGCTTCCTTCGCTGTCCATTTGCACTGGCCTCACGTCAAAAAACGGATATCTCCCAAACATAAACCTGGCACGGGTATCAATGAGCTTGCGTATTAGGTTGGTAATGCGCTGCGTAGGCTCGTAGTCCAGCCCCCGCTGAATCGGCCACTCCTGCTTACCTTCATACAGTTCATACCACCGGTTGATCTGCTGGACTTGGGCAAGGTGGTTTCCATACACCCCGGCCAATTCGGCCTTGAGCAATACATTGTAGTCTATCATCGCCTTGCCCCCCTTCCGCTGTAGCTGTCGCGATCCGGCCTTGCTCCTAATCTGGTCAAGGCTTGTGTCATGGCGTCAACTTGATCATCATTTGGTCCATTCGGGAACGCTGAACATTCTTCGATAAAATCATGTATCCAAGGCGCCATACTCGGTTCAGGTAAGTACACATTGCCGGCCTCAATGTCAGGGCTTGCGGCTTGCGCCCTGACCACTTTCCCGCCTTGTGGGTTCACTGCGATAAGCCCAGGGAGTTCGTGTTTCAAAGTAGCGATTACGGCTGGCCCATTGGCTTTGTCCTCTACGCATTTCGCTCTAGCCTCAGGCCATTTGGCGCTTAAGCTTTTTATTGCTGTAAGTGTGGCTGGGAAATTCATGCGACCCCGGACTTGGTCAAGAAGATATTTGTCTGCTTTGAGTCTGCCCCAAACCTGCCCCACAACGAAGTCGGAGTCATCGTTATCCTTGAATGCACAATCCCAAGACTGAATGACCTCATCAAACCTGTCTGGGGCCTGCCGATAAAACTTCCACCAATCGCGTTTGAGGATATTACCTTCCTCGGGGGATGGTCTTTGCTGGTACAAAGCTGACCACACATACGAACCAACAGTAGCCTTAACTGCACTCAATGCCTTTTCATCATACTGCTCAGGCCACAGGGCGTTGCCTTCTTCGCGACCCAAAGGGTCATCCGCGTCTTCAGCTACGGCCGGTAATCGTAATACTGTCCACTGATCCGCCTCGGGGTCGTCTTCAGCTTGCTTTATGAGTCTTCCAGCCAGATCATCTTCATGCCATCGGGTGAGCACAAGAATCACTGCAGCACCCGGGAATAACCTTGTTCGCAGAACGAACCGATACCAATCCCAAATGGCATCGCGTTGCACTTTCGAAGCTGCGCTTTCAGCATCTTTCACAGGGTCGTCGATGATAGCTAGGTGAGCGCCTTGACCGGTAATCGGCCCGCCAATGCCCGCTGCCAACGTTCCTCCCGGCGGTTTGCCCGGCTTGGCATGCGGGTCGAGGACGTCCCAGCGGTACATAGCCGAGACATCGGGGTTCACACCGATGCCGAAGACTTCGGGCCCGTAGGTAACAAAGTCGTTTCTTGCACGCATTGAAAATCTTGCAGCCAAATTCCCTGTATGGGAAGCTATGATTACTCGCCTGTCTGGGTGCTTGCCCAGGTAATATGCAGGGAATTTAACTGTTGTCGTTTCCGATTTGCCATGGCGTGGGGGCATTTCTACAATGAGCCGTGTGATTTCTCCACGTTCAACCTTGGCTAGGTGTGCACCCAAAAGCAGGATGTGCGTCGGCCGTGCGTAGGTAGGATCCACGTAAGACGCCCAGCCTAACGGGTGTGCACTAGCTGCTGCCACCCTCCACATCGAATCGCTTATCTTGGGCAAAGACCGTGTCAAGGAGTCTTGGGTTTTGAGCAATGATCTGTTGCGTAATTTTGTACTCATGGCTATCCTTCACCTCGCCCTCAAGGCGAGAAATACCAGTAGGTTGGCCTGTAGCGAGTGCGATCTTGTCGTAAATAGTGCCGATGTAGGTTGACACCTCACGGAGGTCAAAGTCGGACAGTTTCGCTAGGGCTTTGACTAAGGCTGTTTGGTTCTCCTTGGTCAGATTGCTTGCAAACACGGACTTTATGGCCTGGTCGATTCGGCCCCTATTTTCAAGGATGAAGGACATCACGATGTTGCCTGTCTCCAGTCCTTTCGCAATTGAGACCCACGCCGCCTCGACAAACTTGGCCCTAGCGTCGAGCCTAGCCTGCTGCACTTCCTCCGCCGGTTGCTCCGCCATCCAGCCCCGCAGTGTAGATAACGGCACTCCGGTCTGCCTGGCCGTTTTGGAGAGATTGCCCGTCGTGGCGTACACGGCAATGGCGTGCTCTTTGTCCTGGTCGGTGTATACTCTTCGTTTTTGTTTCGCTGCCATGCCGGTCACCTCCCTGGAATAGAAAAAGACCCCATAGTAGGAGCCTCAAATTCGGTGCACATTTAACAAACCCTTTTTGAATCGAACACTTCGGGTCCGCCCTATTCAGCCCAAACCGGTTCTTTTATAATGCGACCATTTGTATACGTTGCGACAAAATAGAGTTTCGTTATTTTTTCAATACTGGTGTCTTTGAAGTCGGAACTATTCAAGTGAAATTGTAGTTCATACCCTTCAATCTCTTTTGGCCGCAAACTTATATGGGGGACTTTGTCATATCTCATACTGGCAGCAACAAACCTACCTGTGTTCAAATCTGATAGATCCGTCTCTATTTCATTGTGCTTGGTGACAATCAGCGCTTTTATACCCGTGACGGCTTTACCTGTACTTGCACCATTGAATACTTCTAATCTAAACGAACCGTTGAGCCATTCCGCGTTTTGGGGACAATCTGTTTTTGAAGCGCCACCCATTTTGTCCCTTGTATAATAGGTAATTGCTACATCGGAAAAAGCGAACTGCGTTTTGCCCCATGATTCCAACCATCTTGTCATAACCATGGTCATAGCAACACCCAATAATGCCCCGATAATACCTTCAAACTCCTTCAATAGATCAACTAATGACATTCGATGCCCTCCTAATTGAAGCAGGATTCATCAAAAAGAAGAGCTTTTCCTGCATAGTGTAAGTCTCATACGAGGGGCAGTCGGGAGGCGGCAAGCAACCACGCTTACCGCCCGGCAGCTCACCCGCGTCGTTTCGCTTCGCCCCTCCGCTGCCTGCACTTTGTGGCCGAGAGCCGCCACCCCCGGCCGTGCCCACCTGCCCGGCGGACAATGCTGCAAATAATAAAGCGCCCCGAAGGACGCCTTGGTTTTGAAGATACTCTTTCATCCCTAACTGTAAAGGGCAATCCGACAGTTTTTCAAGGACGCAAACAGACAACTTACAGACAATCTTCCGACAGTTTGCCGTCAATTTCCCGACAATCGTTCATTTTGGGACTTCATCTCAGACCAAAAGGCCGGGAGGACACCTTCGCCAAGTGTCTCGAGCGCATTTTTGACGATAACGCGGATCCGTTCGACCCGGCGCTCGACAGTTTTTTCAGAGTAGCCAATTCCCTCGGCAATAGCCCGGTGAGTTTCAAGACGTCCCCATTTCCGTTCAGTAACCTGCTGCATCTCCTCGGGTAACGTTGAGATGGTCTGCTCGACTACGTCAAGAACAAATGTCATGGTCGCTTTGGAGGCGGCAATCGAACCCACGGGGTCTCCAGGGGTGCGAGAGGCGGGGAGCGTCACAACGCTGGTCGAAGTTTTGGGCTCAAGAAGCGCAACAGCCTCGC
This sequence comes from uncultured Eubacteriales bacterium, assembly GCA_964414105.1. GTDB lineage: Bacteria > Bacillota > Sulfobacillia > Fermentithermobacillales > Fermentithermobacillaceae > JAXGZG01. Next base: position 8,217 of record CAYPVF010000020.1, on the reverse strand, counting down.
GCCAAGCGTGCCGGTTGTAAAGTATACAATCCACAGCCTGTATACTAAGGCTACTTTTAGTACTCATCCTGCCACCCCCTGCCCACCTATGTCTACACAAACGCCTTTACTTCAGGACACCTTTCAGCGAGCGTAGCGAATAGCTCCGGGTAGTAGTACCTAAGCCACACATAGCGGCCCGCAGTTCGGGCGGTCTCCCCGGCCCAGTAGCTCACCCGAATATCCTCACGCTTAGCAAATCGAGTCTTGTCGTAGGCCGGGTGGTATGGAATGCCATGGTGGTCGATGTAAAACCATACCTCATCTGCGCGCCAGTAAAGGATGGGCCAGCACTGCCACGCCCCGTAACCTTTTGCCCAGAACAAAGTCCCGCGCTTTCTCGCACTCATTTCACGTCCCCGGCTCTCCTGCTTCCGTATCCCGATGAGGGCCCCGTCGTAGCCTTCCGATACCAGTTGCTGTACCGGCTCATACACCGTGGCCTTCATGGTGCGATAGTCGATCCTGGGGTGATCAATACCGTGCTCTGCAAGAACATCAAGCATGGGTCTAGTTTTTACCGCTCGGAAATTAAGATCCCAGTCTTTAACAATGCGCATCATGTATTCCCAACCATCGGGTAAACAGCTTTCAGCGTCGAAGTAGATAACCTGGATATCGGGTTTGATGCTTCGGACCAGATACAGCATCAAAGTGCTATCCTTTCCACCGGACCAAGAGAGGTACGGTCTTTTGCACTTACTGAGGAATTCAGTCATTACTTCGCGAGTGTGGGCCACCCTAGTTCTTTCGAGCCTGGCAGCCATTCCCGGCATTTCCCCTTTTCTAAACATGGCACAAAAGCCTTTCGTCATTAGGCAACCTTGCTTTTGTATGCTGCGAAGACAGCCAGTACGGTGGCCGAATCCCCATGAGTAGGTCTCCGTCTGGGTCCGGGATTGCCCTCAAGTGAGACAAATCTTCGTCACATTCTTCCACACTCCAGCTGGCAATGCGGCCGAAGCCTTGGCTTCTTTTTTTCCCAATACCCGTCACTTGCATCACCAGGCTATACATCTTTTCACGGTTTCCCACTGCGTACCAAGTGAGTTTAGGCACTAAGATTTTCACCATTGGCATTCGGTAGTTCTTGTAATGCCCTGATTTCGCGTCAACCGAGCCCCTGCGCTTTCCGAAGTCAACGAATTGTTCCGCTTCGTTGGTGTCAAACCGTTTGTGCCAATACACAATGGTCTCTCTCTGGGCCTCCCCGCAGGCAAACGAACACGCCCAGTACCAAGTAGCCCCCCGGCCTTTTCGGGCCAAGGGGAGCCTAGCGGCAATAATATCTCCAAGTGAAACCGCGCTCTGGCTTGTTTGCACAACTTCTGGGCAATTTTGCGCCATCCAAATAGCCGCGATGACCGAATCCAGCGGCAAATATCTATCTGATGTTATGATTTCGCCTGTCAGCATTTCGGCTGTAATTTTCAGCGGTCTCATCGTGCCTCACCGGCCTTAGCTGAAATGCCGCGAATGATGTCATTGGATTGCAGCTGTAAATGCTGCTTGTACTGCGCTAAAAAGGCGTCGTACATTTCTTTTGGTTCCGCGGCCGCACGATGCAGAGATACATTTCTGGTATCGATGCTCACAAACGGTTCGGATGTACCATCTTCGCCATAAATGGTCATTTCCGCGCTAACCTTGCCCATACCAATCCGGGCTTGCCCACCCAAAACGGGTCGTTTGCCCCACTCATCTATTGCAGCCACTAGCGCCCCTAATTCCAGCTCGGTCATATCGTAATAATCTATAGCCGTCCAAAGGGTCGTACCGGCTATCATGAGCTCAATGGTGTAGCGCATCTGTTGTGGCCTGTCTTTTGGTTTTTGGGTTTCCGCCACCGGTTCCATCAACGATGTTTGCTTCGCTGCCGGCGCGATACCGGCCGCATCGTCTATTATGAACGGTCTCAAAAGATCGTCCTTGGCGTCGTCTGTGCGGGTGAAACTCTGCTCGGTGGTCATCTGGCGCCACGAGAATTTGCCGGCTTTTAGACCGGACGGCAAAATGTGTGATGTTTCCTCGCATACTGGGTATGCGTATCCTATGTTGATCTTCCCGGGCAAAATCTGATTGCCAACCCCGCCGCCGAATATAGACAAATGGGGCACTATCTGCCTGATACGTCTAGCCTGATCAATGTCAACTTTTGAATCTCCACCGATAGAGCCACCGGAGAACAGCAAATAAAACACTTCAAGGGGCACCTGAATTGATAAGGCCGGCTCGCCCAGCTCACGAAGGAAATAACGAGCCCCAGCATCCCTTAACATTCCTCGTATGGCGTTTCCACTGTACGCGAAAACCTCGACCGGCGCCCCGTCAGGCCCAATAATATCCTGAGTGCTTAGATAGGAGTCCGGGCCAACACTTTCCCCAATATGGGATAAAGGGGAAAGTAACGTAAAAACAATTTCAATTCTGCCACGTTTGTTTTGCACTTCTACAGTCCTCCTCATAATAATGCTTGAGCATGTATTCCCACCCCGGGTCTTTCCCTGTATAAACAGTTAATAACTGCGGCAACGGCCGCTCGTGGCAGGTGTTCTCTGACACCAAACATCGCAAGCGATCAGGTCTCGGCCCCCGCCACAAAAAGACGCCTGCTTCCAACTCCCGAATTCTTCTTGCCCAGTTTGATGTTTCGGCCAACACCAGCAGTGCATCGTCATACCCCAAATAAGGTCTTACTCGCTCGATGTACCTGTGCACGGCATGGGGTGTGATAAACCATTTGCCCCTAAAGCACTTGGGCATCCGGTTCGTCCTCCTTCAAAATACCCTTGACCTCAAATGGCCTTTCCCTTTCCAACCTATCTCGCACGAGCGCAATGACCCAAGCTGTCTTTTTGTACAGAACATCGAGTACCAAACGGTGGTCTATTTCCTCAAGAATCTCTACCCAGAACTTCTTGCGGCCTTGGTCCTCGATATGGACGAATGAGCCATCAGTCAAGTCTTGGACCATGGTCAAAGTATGTGTGTCTGTGTCCATCCAACGCGGTTGTAGCGACGAACAGGATAGCTTCGGCTTCATTTTTTCGATAAAGTCATGCAAATCCAGTGCCCTTTTTGCGCTAGACCTTGCTCCTCGCTCGATAATGCCCCACATGTCTGGCGTAATCTTGAAACGCTTCCTATCCCGGCTTCGGTAAATTCCGTAAACCAACAATGCCGCTATAGCAGCGTTTTCGTCTTTCGTGTCGAAACTGTAGTACATTCTTTCTTCGCCTCCTTTGGTTTCCGCTCGATGTTAGCCACATGTAACGCCATCCTGAACAAAGGGCTTTTTCTGTCTGCTTGAATTAGTGTTTCTGCGTATTCGAAATCTTGGATGCCAAACTCCCTAATTCGCGGAATCGAATACTGTCCTGACCCGATTTCCGCTTTAGTGAATACCGTGAGTAACCGTTCTATCGGGTCAAGCAACCGTCCCAATTCCCCGGGTGTAGCATTGATCTGAAAATCCTCAAACCGGATAGAAATCACTTCTCTGCGATGGTTTACAAGCGTTTTATAATGTAGCCACTTTTGTCCGCTTTCGGCGATGCAAACGATGAAGGGCGGTTCAGGCGGAGTAAGTAAAGTGTTTCTGATGTCCTGCCTGGATGGATGTTGCAAGCCTTCCGCTGTCGCCAGTAGCGAATAGTTTCGGAGCTCCCGTCTTGATAGCGCCCAAGTGCAGGCGTCACACACAACCTCTGACCACGGCGCCTTGGCCAGATTGCAGTCAGTAAAAGTCGGCTTGATTACTTTCTTTCGCGGATGGCCCGTGATGCCCTCGGCGCCGCAAAGATAACATTGCCCCTCAAGCGGACCGGGTTTCACCGGCTTGTATGTAACCTTTTTCCCTGTAGGTGTGACGACCGTAAGTGTTTTCATTGCCGCTTCATACAAAAGACTAGTCGGCGTCATTCCTTCCTCTCCTTACTTTTGGCCCCGAACCTTTCCAGAGCCTGAGGGTCATCGTTGATGATTTTCAGGCTTTGTGTGACCATTTCTTTTACAAACATCAAATATGCTTGAATATTTTCGTATTCCGGGCTTGGCCCGTACCGGCTCCAGGCAACTTTGATAGCATTTTCCGTACGACCGAGGACCCTTGAAATCTGTTTGTTGCTTTTGCCCGCCAGACGCATCCGCTCCAACAAACGCCATTCTTCCGGGGTCCAAGTCGGACCCGTCGAGCGTCGATACTGCAAACGTTTCGGATCCCACGGCGGGCGGCAACTGACGGCTGACAAATCTCACTCCTCCTTATCCCACTGTTTGCCGAACCAAGCCCTGCCCCGCCACGCCTCGTGCACGACGAAGCTAAGCAGACTAAGCAAGGCGAGCCCCAAGAACAGCGCCGCGATGTATACCGCCATGACCAGGCTCACGGCCCTACCCGCCAAATTGCTTTTTCAAGCTGCCGTGGCTCGAAGCCACTAATAAACACCTCATCCCCTACCACAATAGTCGGCAGCCTCATAACCTCGAACGGAGCCTCAGTGTGTGGCTTCTCGACGACCTCGACACCGCGCTGCTTCAGCCAGGCGATAGCCGCCTTGCAAGCACGGCAGCCGGGACCCGTGTAGACTGTGGCTTTCACGGCCTCGCCTCCCTTTGCTCTACGACCATCTCCGGCGCCAGCACTGTGGCCACCACCCATGTCCCCTCGTAAGTGGGATAACAGATAGCCTGATAGCCGTCGGGCAAATAGATCCTCACACCCAGGTCAGCATCCGGTGTGACGCCGATTTTGAGGGCCGCAATGAGTCGCAACGTTATCTCGTGCTTAGCACCCTTGTCCGTACCTATACGCTCAGCAAGGCGTTCCTTGGCATGATGTGACAGCACGACCTTATACACGGCCATCACCGCCAAACAGAGAAGCCTGGTGAGGTTCTTTTATTTTTGGTGGGCTAACCTGCCTGGCTTCGCGAGCGCTTTTTGCTCCTCTTTTGGCCATGCCAACGCCCGAAGTGGAAAGCAGTATCTGTTTTATCGCCTCGGCAGTTGCAAAACCGTCCTGTTCAAGTGTTAGGGCTAGAGCGTCGATTACGGGGATTCCCTCAGGCGTAACCATGCTGAGCATTCCAGGCACATTTTCCATCATAAACGTTTTCGGCTGTATCTCGCCTACAAGCCGGGCAAATTCAAACACCAGGCTATTGCGGGGGTCAACGACATTACGCCTACCCGCCATACTGAATCCTTGGCATGGAGGACCGCCACAGACGCAGTCAACCTCACCGGGCTCAAGCCCCAGGGGCTCCAAAATATCCTTGCCGGTTATTTTGCGAACATCACCGAAGAAAAAATGCTTCACGGGCGGCAAGGGCGGCCTGCCGTTTGTGTTGCTCATCATCCCCTGCCCGGACAAAGGCATTGACAAAACGGTTCCGTCTTTTTCTTTTTTGACCATCTTGAGCAGGGTTTTTTCCGCTCTCTCTTTATCAGATGGCTCTATATAATGAATTTGAGCAGGATAACTACCAAGATTATGCATGTAGGTAATCATTGCGTAGGGTTCCCAGTCAAGACCCGCGAGCACCTCAAAACCTCCCTCCATCATACCTAGCGAAAAACCTCCGCACCCACAAAACAAGTCAATACATGTAGGCCGCCTTCTTCGCCTTGCAATTTTGTAGGGTACATACAAGCCCGAACAACGGTCTTCAGCCCAATCGCGTGTTAGGTTAAGCATGTGGGCCACCCCTCGCCAGGTGCTCCACGTCTTCAACCGACCGGGCCACCATCCACCAGCCGCCGTGGTCTTCCAAATCTTGAAGCCATGTTTCTTGATGCACGCTGAGCCGGCCCTTGGGTGTTTTCACTTCGATCCAACAGGTTTCGCCGCATCTGATGGCGACCAGGTCAGGGATGCCGCGCTCAGACAATGCAGACTGTACGATTCGGGCGACCTTCCAGCCGTGCAACCTAAGAAACTCAGTGATCGCCCTGCGTATGGCCGTTTCAGGCTGCTCGGTGCGGCGGGAACTAGGAGAGCTTAGATGCTGTGATCTAAGCTCCACAAACTGCTTGGCTGTTACATAATTCGTTTTGTCTGTAAGCTGCGCCACCTACATCGCCTCCTTTTTTATAGTTGCGGAAATCTGCGGTTGATAGGCAATTATGACGTCGGGCGGATACCTGGTGACTCGCTCATCCCCCGGAACGTGCACGGTCACAGTGTCGTCGAACACCTGCAGCAGCTTGGCCTCGCCTTTTGGCGTTGGGACCATCTGGTTGATGTAGTGGTACAGCCTCGCAGGGTAGCCGTGCCGTTCTTCGGATATCACTGCTTGCTCGGGCCAGCCTTCCAGGGTTGGAACCACCGCAGGCGTAGGGGCGTGTTGCAGTTTTGCGGCTTCTTTGAGGATAGCGAGTACTGCGTCTTTGTTAGGCGTGAGGTACTTGAGCTTCAGTTCGTTATACTCAGCCTTAGTCCACTCACCCGGGAGTATGGTCAACCCAAACACTGGATTCTCTTTTAGTCTGGCGCCACCGCATCTTAGAGCATGGAAGACATCCCAAAGGGTATCTTTACTTTTGGCAAGAGACAGTAGGGGGATCCAAAGACTGTGATCCTCAGTTATGTCCGGTCTGGGATCTGTTTCATAGTCCGCGAATCCCGCCGGGTCACCGGCAAACGCCAGCGGCAAGTTGTCAGTGGTTGGTACGGCTTTGAGTGCCTGTTCTTCGGTATTTTCATGCACAACCTCACTATCGGAACTGAATACTTTTTCAAACTTATTTATTTTCATTCACAACGCCTCCAGATGGCGATATTCAAGGGGCGGAACATTTAAATGTTCCAACGTTCCATCAAATGTTCCGACAAAAAGGGGTCTTGCAATGGGATTTAATCCGAACGGAACATTGGAACATTTTTTTGGGGTAGTTACATATTTTTGTTCTATTGATGCGCGTGCGACGCAAATAGCCTTACTAGGCCCCAAAAGGCAACTGAAAATTATTTGGGCTATTTTAAATGTTCCAATGTTCCACGAAGCCTTTTGTGGGCCACATACTGGGGAGATAGGTGGAACATTTGCGTCAACATTTCTGCCACATTTTAAACCCGAGAATGTTCCAGTCATCAAAACATCTCCCTTGGTTGGTTGTCCTCATCAAAACCGCGGTAAGCATTTTTCGCTGCCGCCGATAAAGCATCTGCAATTTCATGCAAGGATTCTGGCACTTCTTTTCCATCAAGATTGGCCACATAGACCCTTCGCTTGACTCCTCCGAGCCTAATCGTGTCGCCTGTTTCCCAATACCCTTCGTCCTGCAAATATTTGAGAATAGACATGCGGTCAAAAGGCTCTCGCCCATATTTCTTCCGGAAGTGCACGGCCCAGGCGTCATATACGGCGGGGAACCATACAGATAGCCGATTTTCGGCTTCATCAAACCTGAAGTGGCGGTCACCTAGAGTACCCATAGACACCAGAGTGTTTATGTCGTCCCAGAACACGTTGACCATGTGCTCGGATTCGCGAGTGTATTTGATTTCTTGACAGTGCTCTTCCACCCAGCGGATGAACTCGTCATCCTGCTCCACAAGTTCGAAGAACGGCGCCGCACAGATGGCCCAGTTTTCGGCGATTCTGTCGGGGACGTCTCGGTTAACGAGTGCTTTCTTGAAATCCTTGATGGCTTCAAGGATTCTTGGCTTATACGAGTCGTAGTTAAGAATTAGTTCTCTCACAAACCCCGAGAAGTTGATGCAGTTCTTGTTGATCCACTCGAACATGTCACGGTCTCGCCGGTTAGCGGACATTTGAATCGGCACCAACCGAGTAAAAAGCCCGTTGTCTCGTGGAAGTTCTTCGCCTGAGACGGCCAAGGTGGAACGCACAAGGAAGCCTTTTGCTTGGAATGCCGTAGCTGTTCCCTTGCCGGAGAGCTGCCGGTTGTAAGCGCTTCGAAGGTAACCATCCTTGGAGATAACCTTGGGCTCGTTTCGGTACTCATCGAACCATGTGCCCAGGCTTGAGTAGTAGGAAAGCGCACGCGCAATAAAGTTTTGGGTAGTCTCAGCCAGGCCATACCCTTCTGTCTCGATCCCAAAGAAGTTTAGCAGCCAACGCATGAAGGTTGACTTGCCTGATTCTCGCTTGCCATGCGGGAACAGAATGGGCAGACACTTGTAGGCCGAGAAGATGTCATCTGAGAATACAG
>CAYPVF010000019.1:15856-18904 GCA_964414105.1 uncultured Eubacteriales bacterium | reverse complement strand
GCCCGCATGTTTGGGTTTATCCTTGTGGCGGTGGGCGCCCTTATTCTGTTCAAGAAAATGGTGCCTTCTTATTGGTGGCGGTGGCCGGCCCGTCTGGCGAATCAGTGGTGGCCCTTGGGCGTCATTCTCATTGGGGTCGCTATGATCCTTGGTGTCATAAAAGGGAGGGGAGAATAGTGATTGGCCGTTTGTTGAACGGTCTTACCATAGTAGTCATTGGCGCTGTGCTGCTCATGAACACTACCGGTTATCTTCCGTGGAGCGTTTGGGATTCGGTTTTGGAATTCTGGCCAATCCTAATCATTGGCCTGGGCATACAAATTGCCTTCTCAAAATGGCGGATACCCGGGCTTAACTTGGCCCTGCTGGTTATCTTGATTTTGGGCGCCATGTTCCCCTACCGGGGTAATTTTCAGTTGCATCGCCGGTTTCAGCTTCCTATCTACCGTAATGCTGAAATCAAGCAAAGCGAACTGACTGTCCCGCTAGAAGGGCCTACATCCAAGATTAATCTCAAACTTGCGGCCCCGTCTTTTGATGTGACTGTAACCGGTGATTCGCAGAATGCGGATGTAGCCATTTTTGCCGAATTCGACTCGTCCGGCCCCGAGCCATCTGTGTCCCAGGACGGCCACGGCCGGGAGCTGGACGTTACCGTTTGGGTGCCGGACGAGGGTGTCCGGGCCAACATAGTTACAAACACTCAGGATTGGAGCTTCTTTTTGAACTCATCGATGATTTCCGACTTGGCGCTGGACGGTGGCGTGGTTGATCTGGAGCTTGATACCAGAAATTTGTATGTCGAGTCCCTCACTTTGAATGCCGGAGTGGGCAGGTTAGGCTTGAATATGGGGCTGTCGGGAAAACAAACAACGATGACTATAAAAGGCGGGGTAGCCAGTATCAGGTTGGAGGCCCCGAAAAATGCCGGATTAAGCATAATTATTCAAGGCCCGTCAGCTGTTTACCACGATTTTTCCAAAGAGGGTTTAGTGAAATCCGGCGGCTCTTGGATGACCCCGGGCTACAATGAAGCCACCACAAAGCTCGACCTGGTAGTGATCTCCGGTTTGTCGCGAATTCAGTTGGTGCGCTCCTAACCCCCGCGAATTCAAAGTCTTGTCCCCTACCCATGATTAAGCCATAATCCCGCAGGGCATAGTAGCTTTAGCATGCTTGGGAAAAGGTGGAACCATGAGAGTTGGGCTGCCCAGAAGCTTAGGCTTCTATTATTTGTTTCCTTTATATAGAACGTTTCTGAAAGGTTTGGGGCTAGATTGGGTGGAATCCAAAGGAACGGGCTCTTTGGATTTGTGCCCTACCGACGAACCCTGTATATCTGTAAAGGCCGCCTTTGCCCACTGCCGGGAACTAACGGACAAGACAGATCGCCTTTTCGTCCCCGCCGTGGTGTCACTTTCAGAAACCAACTACTGTTGCCCTAAAATGATCGGTCTTCCTTCCATGCTACGCGCGGGCCTGGGTTTAACTAAGGAGCAGCTAATCAGCCCCGTCATCGACTTCAAAGAAAGCCCCGGAAGGTGGAAAAGAACATGGGTTGACGCGGCAAAAAAACTCGGGATACACCATGAGAGTCAGGCCATATCCGCGGTAAACGACGGCCTTTTGGCGTGGGAGGCCACAAAAAGGCGTGCGGCAGACACAGCCACCCTCATGTCGCGTTTTATCGACGACGATTTGAAAACACATAACCGGAAAAGCCCGCCTCCGGACGCGAAGAACCCTAAAACCCTGCCTACGGGTATAATGGGGCATTCATATATACTTCACGATGTTTTTGGGGAGAGCATAATCAGGCTGGCACAAACATACGGCCCCATTATCATGCCCGAATGTGTTCCCGCGCCCAATATCGTTCAAGGTCTAGACGCGATTCCCGACGGCCGAAAACTTTGGTCGATAGAAGGCGACATACTGGGGGCGGCGATTTACCTGTTGCGTAACAGGAAAATCGGGCGAGTTGTGTTCGTTTCAGCATTTTCCTGCGGCCCCCTTTCTATCATTGAAAACTACATTTCCCAGGAAGCCGAAATTGCGGGCGTTCCTTTTCTAAGTCTGGCAGTGGATGAGCATTACGGGGAGGCGGGCCTCGTTACCCGGCTTGAGGCGTTTATGGATGCCGTGGTCTCAAAGCCAACCAAGCCCCGGGGATCCATTTTGTCTTTCCGCGAAAGCTCAAAACCGGCTAAAGTCAAATTACACGGGCCCGTGGGTCTGGTGAGTATGGGGCATCTGGAGGGCCCTTTGGTGACTCTTTTCAAGCAAATGGGGGTACCGGTGGTTTTGCCGCCGGTGCTAACCGACGACTTGGCCGAAAGCGGCAAGCAACTTGCGCCGGAATTTGTTTGTTATCCCATGGTTACTTTGTTGGGGCAAATGCGAAAACTGGCATCCCAAGGGGTAAGAAGAATTCTTATGATACAGGGCAAGGGACGCTGTAGGTTGGGATGGTACGCGCAAGTGATGGAGGCGCTCCTGCGAAGGGCGGGGATCGATGTTCAAGTGCAGTCCTTGGATTCCCCGTTTCCCCTAAAGCACAATTGGTCAAGTTTCGTAAACGACTATAAGGAAATAACGGGTGACCCGGGCGCCATAAAAGCCATTAGGGCGCTGGGTTTGGCCGTAAAGAAGCTTCAAATCCTGGATCGGGCGTCGGACGTAGTGAGGGAACTCAGAGCTTTTGAACGAAACAGGGGTGAGGGCGACAGTCTATTTGATACCTTAGACCAGGATATACTGGAAGCTCAAAACCTGAGAGAGATTGGCCAGGTTTTTAAGGATTTTAGAAAAGCCGCGAAACAGGTTCCTATAGAAAGTACAAACCCCGTGCTTTTGGCCTTGGTAGGCGAAATTTACGTTGTGAACGAAGCCTTTGTGAACAAAAACGTCGAAAAGGTTTTGGGTTCTTTGGAACAACGGGTGAGGGTTTTCAACAATTTGGGCGTATCTAATTGGTTGGCATATCGCGTTTTCGGCACACCTGGGGCCGTCTTTCAGCACAAAAAGGTGATGAAAGCAGCTTACCCA
>CAYPVF010000019.1:13216-15846 GCA_964414105.1 uncultured Eubacteriales bacterium | reverse complement strand
ATCTGGAAGTCGGGGGCCACGGGCTAGAATCGGTTGGCGAAACTATCCTGGCGCAGTCCAACGGTCTAGATGGCGCTTTACACCTTTTCCCTTTCACTTGTATGCCAGAAATAATCGCTCAAAACGTCCTGGTGAAGGTCTCAAAGGATTTAGATTTTCCTGTGCTGTCCCTTATGATATCTGAGCAAACTGCTATCCAGGGGTTTGTTACCCGATTAGAAGCGTTTTGCGACCTCATGGCCGGCCGGAAGAAGATTTACGGTTCGTCTGGGCAATCTAAGGGTTGGCAAATGCTAACGAATGGGTGAAAAGGCAAGATGACGGTGAAAGCAACTTTTTTAGGTGTGGACGTTGGCAGCGTCACCACCAAAGTGGTTCTTATGGACACAAACAGGAGAATACTTTTTGAGGATTATGTCCGAAACGACGGAGGACCTATAGGCGCCATCCAAAAAAGCTTCAGCCGGCTGTGTCATCTTAAAAGTCAAGGTGTGCTAGATGATATTATGGCAGTGGGTACCACCGGTTCCGGCAGAGAGTTGGCCCGGGCCATAGTGGGGGCCGACATTGTCAAAAACGAAATCTCGTGCCACTCAAAAGCCGCGTCCCATGTTTGTCCCGACATAGGAACCCTCATCGACATCGGAGGACAAGATTCCAAAATTGTTTTTTTCAGGGACGGGTACCCGATAGGCTTCAATATGAACACTGTTTGCGCCGCGGGCACAGGGTCTTTTTTGGATCATCAATCCCAACGCTTGGGCCTGCCTATCCAAGAATTCGGTCAATGGGCGCTGAAATCTAAATCCCCCGCAAGAATCGCCGGGCGCTGCGGAGTGTTCGCCGAATCAGATTTAATACACAAACAGCAAATGGGCTACAGGAAAGAAGATCTCATAGCCGGGCTTTGCGCCGCATTGGCAACCAATTATCTGACAAATGTGGCACGGGGACAAAGCATAAAGCCCAAGATCTTGTTCCAAGGCGGAGTGGCCGCAAACGCCGGCATCCTGAAAGCTCTTGAGGATAGGATAGGTCATCCGGTGGAGGTGCCCCCCCATTTCCAGGTAATGGGGGCTTGGGGGGCGGCGATTTTGGCCGCCGAAAAATACGAAAGCGGAAACGTCCCAAAGACAAGTTTTAGAGGCGCTCAAAGCGTAGCAGGATTTTTGGCAGTGAGCAGGGGATTTCCTTGCAGCGATTGCGGAAACAATTGCGAAATTCAAGAAATATCTATAAACGGCACCCCCGTGGTTAGGTGGGGGTCCAAATGCGGCAAATGGGAGGACCTTAAAAAGAAGCTTCCTTACGACGAAAATCCACCAATAGCTTCATCTACCATGTGAAGGATAAGGGCCGGTAACAATCGAAGTGTTATCGCATGTATCGATACACAGCTTCGTTACCGGAGGGTTTTGCGCCTATGCCCAGAATTGTTCATTGCGCCGACTTGCATATTGGCAAGCCGGTTTTGAGTTATCTTAGTGAAGAGAAAGCGTCTATTCGCCGGCGAGAGATAGAAACAAGTCTTCATAGAATTATCGATTTAACCCGCAAAGAGACGCCTGATCTTCTTATTATCTCAGGTGATGTTTTTGAATACGGGCTGGCCAGGCCTTCTTCAGTCCGGGAAGCCAGCGATATTTTCCGTGCGATTCCTGACACAAAAGTGTTTCTCGCTTCGGGAAACCATGACCCGGCGCTTCCCGATTCTTTGTACAACACAGTTGAATGGCCTGAAAACGTTTTTTTATTTTTGTCTCCCAAAATACAAAAAGTGGTGCTGCCGGAGCTTGGTCTTGAAGTTTACGGGCGGGGATGGGTGACTTTTAACGACCGCGAAAGGCCTCTTCGGTATTTCAAAGCTGACAAATCAGAACTTATGAGCATTATGGTTATACATGGAGACGTCATAAGCCCCGGAGCCCCTCAAGAATCGATATACGCTCCTATTTTATTGGCCGATGTCGCCTCAAGCGGAATCGACTATATGGCGTTGGGTCATATACACACTCCGGGCGTGATAAACGCAGGGGATACGGTGGCAGTTTACCCCGGGTGTCCCGAGCCCCTCACATCCAGCGATACGGGAAGGCGAGGGGTCCGTGTTACTGAGCTTTTGAAAAACCAGGAAGGAAAAACCCGGGTTAACAGCGAGTTTGTGCCCTTGTCTGTAAGGGAAGCTTGTGTGGAAACGGTAGATATAACCGGTTTGTTTACATATGAACAGGTCAAAAACGCCGTATTGAGCGCGGGCACGCCCACAAGCAGGCTTCGGGACCTTTGGACAGTTGCTCTCGCGGGGCGCTCTGAACCTGAGATGAATTTAGATATTGAAAGCCTTGAAAGAGAGTTGGAACAAGACTTCTTTTCCCTAAGGCTCACTCCCCAATATGTACCCGACTACGATATGGAGCAGCTAGCTGATTCAAACAACCAAAGCCTAGAAGCAAGGTTCGCCAGACATTTTTTGGACATGCGAAATCAGCACAAAGCCAAAGACGACGTTGGAGCCGCGGCCTTGGCTGAACAAGCGCTTTACTACGGGCTTGACGCGTTAAGGTTGGGAAAAGTGCTTTTTCGGGGGAGGCGGGTTAATTGAAACTCCGCTCTCTTGTGCCTGTCGCGTT
>CAYPVF010000019.1:0-13206 GCA_964414105.1 uncultured Eubacteriales bacterium | reverse complement strand
CCCATTAATTTGTGCGACGGGCTAAATGTCTTCATGGGAGAAAATGAGGCAGGGAAGTCCACCTTACAGGCATTCATATACGGCATGCTATACGGATTCAAACGCGAAGGAAGGCTAAGAATATCCAGGTTGCCCGAGTACGAAAAATACAGACCCTGGGTGGGGGAGCAGTACCGCGGTGTGATGGTCTACGAACACGATGGACGCCAGTACAGGGTGGAGCGTTCTTTTGACCCTGATAACGTACGGGTTTTTCACGAAGCTACAGGTGAGGACGTTACAGAACAGTTTACCCAAGACGTGAGGAAAGAATATGATTTTCCCCAGAAACACCTTGGGCTTTCTGCCAAAGAGTTCCGCAATACCGTATGGATTGAGCAACTGGGGTGCGCCCAGGAGCCGGGGCTTGGCACAGAGATTCAGGGCAAGCTTGAAAGCATTCTACAGGGCGGCACTGAAGATGTGTCTTTGTCCAAAGCTCTTGGTGTTTTGGCCGACGAAAGATCGCGAATAAAAGCGCCAAGAAGCACAAAGGCACTGCTGGACCAGCTTTACCAGAAGATTGAACGCCTCGACGAGGAAATGTCCCAGGCAAACCATAGAGAAACAGAGATCAGAGGATTGCTTGTGAGGCTGACTGAACTCAATGCCCAGATGAACGTGATTCAGCAAGATATAGGTGAAAACGAGACTTGTTTGGAACAGTTACGGTTGTCTTCACTTCAAGAAACCTTGTCAACGGCCGCCGATTTGCTCAGCCAGGAAAAGGATCTTCTAGACAAGATTCAGGCGCGGGATTGGGCAAAGGATTTGATCCCGGAGGCAGAAAGCGCCTACAAACAGCTAGAGGGAGAAAGGGAAATACTGTTTGCCCGGTTGGATGACGCCAAAAAGCGCCTTTTGGACCTGGAGAACAAAAGAATTGCCGTTTCAGAGGGGCTGCGTGAAATGGAAGCCCTGAAAAATACAGGGTTGGATGAACCCAAAGTTGCCACTCTTTACAGCAGGTACTTGTCTTCTAGGTCTAGCGTGATAAAAGGTGAAAGATCCGCCAATGAGGCAAGGCGGGAATTGAGGACAGCCGAGCAAGATGTAGCTTCACGTAATCTGCTTTCCAGAAATCTAAACGATGAAATAATACAAAAAGCCGACGAACACCGAGAAACCTTGATGCTGGCGGAGAAACAAAAAAGCGTTTTGGATGTAGAGGCTGAAAAGGCGCGGGCGCAAGCGGCGGCATACAATCCCGGCGGAGCGTCCAGCTGGCTTTATGTTCTGGCTTTGGCGGTTTTGGGTATAGCTTCGCTGTTTACTCTTATGGGCCTGCCTTTCGGAATTCCGGCATTTGCCGCCGCCATCTTGGTGTTTGTCATCGGCGTACTTCGTCAAAGCAAGGTCTCAAAGGCGAAAAAAGAATGGCTGGGGTCTTTAGCCGAAAAGGAAGAATCAGTGGCTCAACAGCTGCTGAGGATACAGGAGGCAGAGGAGGAGGCGTCTTCATACTTGGCTTCTTTTGGCGTCTCCACTGTGGAACAGCTTCGGGCTTTAGTGAGGGAAGCCCAATCCCAAAGGTCACGGCTTAAAGCGGCCAAAGAGAAATACGATTTGACGCACCACATTTGGTTTGAGGCGTCCCAGGAATTGTCTGCGGCGGAAAAGGAGCTTTTAGGCGCCTTGCGCGAAGCCCAAGTATTAAAAGGCAACGAACCAATAACGGACGCCGCGGTGGAATCACTGAAACATTGTCTAAGGGATTTAGCTTCCTCCACCGTTGAAAGCGAGAACGTAAACCAGCGTTTGTCTGAGACCGGTAATCTTATGGAACAGCTTGAACATCAAAAGTCGTTACTGGAAGAGCGCCAAAAATCTATATTTAATGAAAGCGGAGTCGCGGATTCTCAGGAATTTCGCCAGAAACAACAGGCAAAACTCGAATATTTGGATTTTCTCAGGACCCATAAAGAGGTGGCCCAAAGACGTTTGGATATTTTGGCCGGCAGGGATGTTTCCGACCTGGAAAGAGAAGCCTTGGGCCTACAGGAGTCGGGGGTCATAGCGCGGCTTGACGCGGTTGGCCCCGGCGAGTACGAACAAATGCGGCGGAGCTTGGAGGCCAAAAAGCAAAAACAGGCCGAATTGAAACTGGAGATTGCGTCAATAAGCGAAGGTGTTCGTGTGCGCCAAATTCAGGGGCGTCCTCCTTATGTAATATTGGAGGAGATAAGCCGCGCCAAAGAAGCGGAAGAAGAGTTAGCTTTTCAGAAAGACGCTTTGGATATGGCACACACCATTTTGGCTCAGCTATCAAAGAACCTAAGGCGCGACATTGTACCCACCCTCAATAAGCGGGTAAGTGAAATTTTGGGGCAAATCACTTACGGCAAATATACCCAAGCAAAAGTATCGGCTGATTTAGAGATGAGCGTGGTCAATCCGTCCACAGGTTCTTTGACTGGAATTCATGAATTATCCGGGGGAACTGTGGATCAATGCTATTTCGCCTTAAGGGTCGCCTTGGCCGAGGTTGTCACGGGGAATGAGACGTTCCCCATGTTTTTGGATGACTCGTTCGTCCAGTACGATGACCGAAGGCTCGAGGAGGCCATAAAAACTATTTCGGTGTTGTCCCGGAAAAACCAGATTATCCTATTTACCTGTCATGGCAGGGAGGCACGGGTTATTCAAAGGTTAGGCCTAGAGGCGAGTATCCAAAGGCTTGGGCAATGATTCGTTGAGTCTATCCGATAGAGATGAACACGCTACATCCAAGATTTGAAATGTGACCGAAAGTTCGCGATAGGTTATTTTTTGTCCGGGATAATCCCTTTTGTAAATGGTAGGATGCACTAAATTTCTCACCATACGGACCACTTCAACTAAATCGCCAACATCGGCTTTGTCAGGGTCGAGTTTTGCGGTGTCGTCACCTGTGGCAGGAAGCCATTTCAACTGTCTCGCCACTAAAAGCAGTTGCGACAACCCCCAGTCTTTCATGGGCCGGGACAACTCTTTGGCGTGGGAGGAAGACACGAAACACGACACTTCTTTTTGAAAGCATTGGGCCATTGCCATAAGGGCCGCTTCCAAGGCTGACGCCAAAAGTACGCAACCCGCCAAGCACGCCCCCGCCTTGGCGCATTTATACGCTTCGTCCCGGTACATTTCGAAAAGGCCGATGGTTTCAATTACACTTTTAAAAGGGATATCATTTGCCCCCCTTAAAATGTTTCCACGTTAATATCAAAATAAATTCTCACTAAAATAGACCTGGTATGCACTTTGACGTAGAGTAAAGGTGTTGGTTCTTTGAAACGGAGTGGTGCGAAATGTTGAAAATAGACGGTGTCTCTAAGAGTTACGGCGGGTCGCAAAAGGCCGTGGATACCCTGGATTTACACATCGAAAAGGGCGAGATTTTCGGTTTTCTGGGTCCCAATGGCGCAGGCAAGACCACCACCATAAAGTTGGTTGTGGGTATTCTGGAACCCGACTCGGGCAATATCACCGTTAACGGATTCGACGCCCAAAAGCAGCCCATTCTTTCGAAAAAACAAATCGGTTATGTTCCTGACGAAGCCAACCTGTGGGAGAAGTTGACAGGCGCCGAGTATTTGTCTTTCATGTGCGATGTGTACGAGGTTTTGCCGGCCGACAGAGACAAAAGAGTTGTTCCCCTTTTGGAAGCCTTTGAAATGTCGGCAGCCTTGGGCGACCCCATAGGCAGTTATTCCCGGGGAATGCGCCAGAAAATTGGTCTTATAGGTTCGCTTTTGCATAGGCCGCCCCTTTGGATTTTGGACGAACCAATGGTTGGCCTAGACCCTAGGTCATCGTTTCTTTTGAAAGGGCTCATGCGTTCCCATGCCGATTCCGGAGGCTGCGTTTTCTTTTCCACCCACGTTATGGAGGTGGCCGAAAGGCTTTGTGACCGGGTGGGTATTATCCACAAAGGAAAGCTGATTGCCACGCACACGGTTGAAGATATGAAAAACCTGTTCCAAAGAGAAGGAGACAAATCTCTAGAAGAAGTTTTTCTTAAGATTACCGAGGCTAGGCTACCTGAGGATCAGCTGAGATCCTTGGCCGAATAACCAAAAACGGCGGGGGGATTCAATGTGAACAAGAGACGAAGGTCTCCTTTTGGGTCGCTTTTACACACCCAAATGAAAACAGAATACGGTTTTCAAGGGTTATCAGATAAACTGGGGTTAGGAAAACACACAAGGTCCGCATACTTATATTTGGCCTTAATGGCTTTGGCTTTGGCGCCCATCGAATATATGTTGTTTTCTTTTGCCAAAGCTTTGTCTGAACAATCGGTCATGATAGGGCAACCGGGTTTGCCCGTGGTGCTATCGGTAACCGCGGGGCAAGGTTTGGTCTTGTTTTTCGGTATAAGCGGGCTTATGTCTACTTTGTACTACAGCGACGACCTGGAGTTGTTGCAGGCCATGCCTTTTAGCGCAAAGCAAATCATGCTCGCTAAGGTTTCGGTGGCCTATGTGGCAGAAATGCTAACCGCCGCCGTTGTGGCTTTGCCGTTTTTTATTTCATTGGGGACAGAAATTTGGTTTGCCTCACATTTCTACTGGTTGTCTGCCTTGATTGTAACCGTGCTGATACCGGCCATTCCCACTGCTATAGGGCTTTTGGCCGTTGTAGCCATTATGAAGCTTACAGGCCGCTCCAAAAGAAGGGACTTGTTTCGGGTTATTTTTGGGCTCGCGGCTTTTGCCTTAGTAATGGTGTTCCAGTACCTTAATATGAACCTTACAAGATACGGGCCGGAACATATGATGGAAATGCTTATGGAAAGAAATGGTCTCATACAGGCCCTGGCCGGGTATTACCCACCGTTGAAATGGGCCGCGTGGGGACTTACGGGAAATTCCATAGGCCAACGGTTAGGTGGCATGGGGCTTTTCATATGGGTTTCTGTGGCGTTTCTTTATGGCACAATCGTGGTCGGGCAGCGTTTCTTCTTTGGGGGCCTCTCCCTGAGTACTTCAGCACGGGAGACCAAGGCGCGGAAGAAACCTGAAGCCGTCGAACTGAGATTGGACACGAAACAAAGATCGCCGGTTTTGGCAATGTTCTGGCGCGAACACAAGCTACTTACCAGGACACCCAACTTCTTTCTAGTGGCTCTTACAAATCTCGCTATTGTTCCCATCCTTTTGCTGGTGTCTTCTTTTTCTGCGAGCACCACAGGCATGGGTTCTCTCCAATCAATAAAAGGCATGCTGCCAATAGAAGTACTTGTGTTGGGAGCGGCCGCGGCCCACGGGCTTGTCATAGGAATGAACCAGATCGCGTCAAGTTCCATAAGCCGCGAAGGGCCTATGTTCTGGTTCAGTAAAGCCGTTCCTCTTTCCCCAAAAAGGCAGGTGCGGGGTAAGCTTTTGTACGCCATGTCCTATTCTGCGGTTCAGCTGGTTATTTTGCTGGGCGCCGCCCAGGTTTTGCTTGGGTTGGGAATAGAAAACTTGGCGCCTATAGCAGTCTTGGGGATTTTGGTGTCATGGCCGGTTGGTATCATAGGTTTGCTTACGGATTTGGCCATGCCGAAGCTCAATTGGACAAACCCGCAACAAGCAATGAAAGGCAACTTTGGAACCCTTCTGGCTAGTCTGTTCGTGGCATTGTATATTGGAGCGCTGTTCTTGGTCACCAAGCTGCTGTATCCCGGGCTTTTGAAAGGTTGGGCTTTGTACGGAGTTATGGCTGCGCTCGTGGGGGTTAGCGGAAGACTTTTGCAGGCCAGTCTCGATAGTGTGTCGGGCGTTCGTTACACCAAGATACAAGTTTAGATGTTTTTCAAAAAAAGGGTGGCGATTATGGATATCCTGAAACGTGCCTTGGAGATTAAAGACAACATAGTAAGCTGGAGGCGGCAAATTCACCAATATCCCGAGTTGCAGCTGGATACCCCCAAAACCGCTGAGTTCGTGGTGAAAGTGTTATCAGGCCTCGGCGTTGACATTCGTACTAATGTGGGTGGTGACGGCGTGGCGGCCGTCTTGAAAGGAAATGGCGGTTCGTCCAAGACTTTTGCTATTCGCGCGGATATGGACGGTCTACCTGTCACAGAAGAAACGGGGCTGTCTTTCGCGTCTAAAATACCTGGGATGATGCACGCCTGTGGACATGACGCTCACGTAGCCATGGCGTTGGGCGCCGCAACCATACTCAGCCAAATAAAACACCGGCTAAACGGCAACGTCAAATTCATATTCCAGCCGGGAGAAGAAGGCGGAGGCGGCGCCAGGTTAATGATTGAAGATGGTGTATTACAAGACCCCAAAGTGGACGCTATCGTAGGCGGTCATGTGGGGTCTTTGTGGCCTGTAGGCCTTGGGGTTGTGGGCGTGAAGGAAGGGCCCCTTATGGCGGCGAGTGATAGCTTCACTTTAACCATTCGTGGGAAGGGCGGCCACGGGGCAGCCCCGGAACAATCTGTGGATCCTATCGTCGTGGCGGCGCAAATAGCTCTGGTTCTGCAAACCATCGTCTCACGGGACGTATCCCCGGTAACTCCCGCGGTAGTCACCATAGGAACTATTCAAGCGGGGACAGCGAGCAACATCATCCCGGATTTCTGTGTAATGCGCGGTACAGTGAGATACATCGACGCTGAAATGGCGGAGTTCATTCCCAGGCGTATTAGAGAAATTGCTGAAGGGGTTGCCCATGGCATGCGGGCTAAGGCAGAGCTTTCCTATAAGCGAGGATACCCGCCGCTCATAAACGACCCCAAGATGACTGCTTTGGTAAGACGGTCTGCGTCCCAGATTTTAGGGTCCGAAAAGGTGCACACCTTGAAAGATCCCACAATGGGTGGGGAGGATATGGCTTATTATCTCCAAAAAGTGCCCGGTACCTTCTTCGCTTTGGGCAGCTCAGATCGGAATGCGGAAATTGTATACCCTAATCACCACCCCAAGTTCGATGTGGACGAAAGTGTGCTGCCTTTGGGCGCCGCCGTGTTCTGCCAATCGGCGATCGATTATCTAGACACCGTCAAGGAATGACCAGTCGGGCCTGTTGAAATCCCAATCGGTGGCATCCATTTCTTTAAGGAATTTGGACAAATAGTCAGACAGAACTTCTATAATGAGGCGCCCTTTTTCGGGGGTAGCCGGTTTTGGATCGCCGGTTGCCCCTGTCTTTGACGTTTCGGGGATACTGGTGAAGATTTTGACTTCCTTCGGTGCTTTGGGCCATTCGCCTTGCGCTATGTCCATGTTCACGCAGCCGGGCAGTAGGTGAAGGGCGACAGAAGTCTCAGCTTCTCCCGCGTGCCCGATGCCAAAATCTTTTTCAAACGTGCCTTGGGGAAGAAGCTTGGGCCCTGATATCCACCACGCCAAAGAGGCTGCCAGTTTTGCTCGGGGGTAGGTTCGTTTGATTTTCCTCATGGCCACGTCTACGGCCGAGTTATTCCCCCCGTGCCCATTTACTATAAGAAATTTGTGAATGTTCTGGGCTATGCAAGATTCGGCTACCTCGAAGACTATCTGGGACAGTGTTTCAGGCGTCAAAGTGATAGTGAACGGGTATGGCATAAGTTGATCGCTAACCCCAAAAGGTATGGCCGGGAGCAAAAGAGCGCCGTCAACTTTCTTGGCGGTCTCCTCTGCCACCGCGTAAGCGGCCATGGTGTCGGTTCCCATAGGCAGATGGAAAGCGTGGTTTTCGGTAGCTCCAAGCACTATTATAGCTTTGTCGAAATGCAGCTTCTGGAAACGGTGGCGGTTTAGACGTTCCAAACGGTACCGGCAATCGGAGTTTTTCAAGGGTCTTTCCTCCTGTGTGGTCGAACTTGTATACACTTATTGTAAACCGAATCTGGCCACTAGGGTATAATCTGCCAAGGGGGCGATGTGTTGAAAGATAGCGGGTGCGCGAATATTTATGTAAATGCCGACAGACTATGGGAAGACTTGAATGAGCTTTCAGGTATTGGCCGCGACGGAATCTCTCCGGGGGTATCCCGCGTGGCGTTTAGTGCTACGGACATGCGGGGGCGAAGATGGCTTTTGGAAAGGTTCAAAGAAGCGGGGCTAAACAGCTGCATAGATGAAGTTGGCAACGTGATGGGCCGGCTTGATACGGAAAAATCGGCCACAAAAGGCGCCATAATTATGGGCTCTCACACCGATACGGTGCCATCGGGCGGTATGTTTGACGGAGCGCTTGGGGTTTTGGGTGCTTTGGAGTGCATTCGCACGTTGGTTGAAAATAGGGTTATTTTGGAACACCCCGTGTACGTCGTGTCCTTTTCCAATGAAGAAGGGGGCATGACGGGGAGTAGGGCCTTGTTCCGAGGCATTGGGCAGTCTGAATGGAGAGAGGTACCGCCTTTATCAAGCGCGGGTAAACCCGGCGCTGCGCCGCCTCCGCTATTTGCCCGTGATTGCGTAGGTTATTTGGAGCTTCACGTGGAGCAGGGCGGGGTTTTGGATGCCGCCGGGGAAGATATCGGTGTTGTCGAAGGAATCGTGTGTATCCATTCGTTTGACGCGGTTTTTAAGGGGCACGCCAATCATGCGGGCACCACGCCCATGCATCAAAGAAAAGACGCGCTTTTGGGAGCCGCTCGTTTTGTGGCAAGTGTGGGCGATGCGGTTACCAGCCTGGGTTCAGGTCAAAGTGTGGCCACCTGCGGGCAAATAAGCGTCACACCGGGCGGGCGAAATGTTATCCCGGGCACGGCGAAAGTATCTGTGGAAACAAGAGACCTGGATGACATGGTAGCCGGCAGGATAGTCCAAGGGCTCAGGAGGCTGGCGGTGTCTATCGCCGAAGAAATAGGTCTTCGGGTATTTTTCACAGAAACATCGGTCATCCCGGCGGTTTTGACCCACGACATAGTGAGGGATGCTGTGGAAGCGTCCGCTAATGAGATGGGATTAAAATGCAGAAGGATGGCTTCCGGCGCGGGGCATGACTGTATGATAGCGGCAAAGGTGATACCGGCGGGTATGGTTTTTGTGCCCAGCAAAAACGGCGTGAGCCATAGCCCGGATGAATGGACCGACGAAAAGCAGTGTGAAAATGGCGCCAACGTGTTGCTTAGGGCGCTTTTGAAACTTGATGCCGTTTTTTGACCTTATTGGGTTCGAAGTCTTTTGCCTATAAAACCGGCGCAAATGGCTTTTATGGCGTCACCAGGCAAAAATGGGGCTGTTCCCAAAAGAAATGCTTTGCTTAAGGAAATATTTAGGTAGTAGGAGAGATACCCCATACCGGCAAGGTGCAGAAGAACGACACCGCCTAAAACATTGGCCAAAAGGAATCGTCCTATGGTGACAGCGCGCCTTGTGAGCGTGCCGACGACCCACGCTCCCAGAACGAACCCCCAAAGATACCCACCCGTGGGTCCGAAAAGTGTGCCTACGCCAGCCTGCCCACCCGCGAAAACGGGGAAACCTAGGCAGCCCAGAGCAAGGTAACCTAACATGCTGATAGCCGCCGCCCCGGGTTCTAGCACATTGCCTGCAAGCATCACCCCAAAAGTTTGGCCTGTCATGGGGATGGGGCTAAACGGCACAGGCAGCACCACTATGGACAAAACGGCTGTAAGGGCAGATATCAAACTGGCTTTCAAAAGTGAGGATAAGGGCAAGTTTTGTCGCCTCCGGGTAGTTAACCATATTTGGAGTATAGGTTAACTTACGCCCTGGGGCAAGCTTTTTTTACCGCGACGGGCGCAATGACAAATCTCCCGCGGATATGGGCACCGTGGCGCCGTCGTTTTTTTCCAGGATGAGTCGTCCTAAACTATCGATACCCCTCATAGTTCCTGTTTGCCCGTATCCGTCTGTCACGGTTTTATTTTGGATCACTACGGGCTGGTTAAGGTAAGCAGATACTTGGGTAATTGGTTTGTGCAAATTCCCCAAGCCGTTTTTTACGAACTCATCGTAACTGGGCTCTAAATTGTTTAGGACTGCCGCAACCAGTTGATTTCTGTCCACTGCCTTATCCAGAAGAGCAGTTAACGTAGCCGCGGTGTGTCTTACTTCCTGAGGCAGCAGGTCGTAAGGGATGTTGGCGTTTATACCGATACCCACAATAACATGGGATATAATGTCTATTTCGGCGCGCATTTCGCAAAGGACTCCCACGATCTTTTTGCCTTCAACCAGGACATCATTGGGCCATTTCAGTTGTGCTTCCAAATCGAAGAGCTGGTTCAGCGCCAAAACGGCGGAATATCCCGCCACAAGTGCCAAAGCCGGAACTTTCACGGGGGACAGGGTAGGGCGCAAAATTACAGACAAGAAAATGCCGCCCTCCGGTGACCTCCAAACCCTTCCCAGCCTGCCTTTCCCCGTTACCTGTCGCCGGACAAGCAGAACTGTGCCATGCACACCGATGTCGCCATCCGCCATAAATTTGGCGTCGTCGTTGGTTGAGCCGGTTTCGGGCGCGAACAGAATCTTCTGACCCAAGGCCACGGTGTTCAAACGCTTTTGGATTAGGGACGGCAACACGACATCGGTGTCGGGCATCATGCGGTATCCCCCGTTTCTCACAGCTTCTACGGGGACGCCCATTTTGATCAGGGATTGCACGTGTTTCCATACAGCGGGACGGGTTATTCCAAGCTTCCTGGCGAGAATCGCGCCCGACACGATCCCGCCTTCAGCTTCAGCTATCTCATTGGCAACCATGTCTTTAGTTGACGGAGTTCTGAAGGTTTGCGTGTATCGTGTCGGGCGTTTTGTCATTGTCTTCTATGCCCTGCCTTTAATCTGGGCCATTACGTTGGCCGGAAGGGCTTTCAGTACCAGACCGGACAGTATTGTGTTGACACCCCCGTGGATGATGTTGAAAGGGATTATGGCGGGAACAATCATTTTCATGACCACCGAAAGCGGGGCGCCGGTATAAATCGGGGTGATGAGCATGTTCAAAGGGATCATGAGCCCCACCCTGGTAACCACGCCCGCAACCATTGCGGGCCATTTGCTGTTATTCTTTCTTGCCAGAAGGCCGATCACAAATGCCATGCCCCCGGAAGATATGAAGTGCATCAGGCCGCCCCAAGGGCCTCCTTGTCCGGTCAAAAGCACAAACAGCGTGGCGTTTACGAAGGCGCATGCTACTCCTGCCGTGGGCCCAATCATAACCGCGGCTAAAATGATGGGTACGTCGCCTGGCGAGTAAAGCAAGAAATCGGCCGCCGGCAGCACAGGAAAGTGTACGTACAACTCGAGAAGAAGAGACATGGCCGCCAAAACGGCCACCAACGGAAGGTACTTGGTGCTACTTCTTTTCATTGTGACTCCCCCTTGATATTTCCTAAGGGGGACCCCCGGGGGATATTGCGTACGATCTTCTTCCATCCGGACTGTACCGTCGGCCCCGGAATTTCGCCGGGTCAATCGCTTGCGCGAGTCGCGGGCTTTAACCGCCGGTCGGGAGTTGTGGACATGAAGCCACTCACCCCGCCCCGAAGATCCTCTCTAGCTAATATATGTAGCATTGATACGAGAAAATTTCAAGTTTTGGTACACCACATGCGGTTCGGTGTTACCCGAATAGCTTTCTCCAGGGTGAACGCAGGTCTTCATCAAGCCGGCGGGATTGTAAAACAACATCCTGCCTGATAGTGGCGTCTTTAATAAGAATGGTCCAGGCAGAAAGGGCCCTTTCGCAAAATTCCTGCCGCAGTGGGTACCGTCTGGGACGTTTCACTAAAGGGCAGATGAACGAACCGGTTAAAGTATCCAAACGCATAGATAACTCGCCGGATTCGTCAACATACGGCATCAGGGGAAAGGTTCTGCATTGTATGGGGCGTTTATCCCGGGGACAGGTGGCTTCGCACTCAACGAATTGGACCATGCCATCCCACTCCCGGGGAAAACCGTGTTGTTTCGCGTCGTGATAGGACCACTTTAGCCATGTTTCGGACCCCGAAAACATGCATTCCTCGCCCGGCAATAGATACATACCCACGCCGGGTTCATACTCTTGGCAGCACTTCCTGTCACAAAGCTGGCCGCAGTCAAATTCCAAAGCGGGCGTGTCAAGCAGCCGATACGCGTCGCTAAAATCTTCTTTAGTCAAAGAAGAAGTGACCAACAGATTTTTGAGGCCATTTCCTCGACTTAAATTCAATGCCCGCCCCCCAAGCGTGAAAACGAATTTTACTGACCTACCCGCTATAGAATCTTACCACACACGGGTGGCATACCACGCCGTATGTCCGAATGTGCATATTTGCCGTGTTTGCGTACATTCAATTTTAGGGTGATACAATGTCAGAAAAACGAAAAAGGCGTGGGAGCATTTTATGGAAACCATTTTAAGAAACCTCTCTAACCCGGTTCTTGGGCCGATTTTTGCTTTTTTGGCCGGGGTATTTGCTTCCGCGAGTCCTTGCGCCTTGGGTGCCATGCCGCTTCTTTTGGGGCACCTGGCAGGCACAGAAAGCCGTAACAAAAGGCCTTTGATATCTTTTGTCGCGGGTATGGTCTTGGCTTTGACTTTGGCAGGTGTAGTTGCCGGATTTTTGGGAAGGTCCATATCTTTTAGCATGCCTTGGGTCAAAATCGGAGCCGGGGTTTTAATCATAGGTGTAGGCTTGTTTAATTTAGGAATCTTAGGGGGCCGTCAGTGCGGCGCAGGCGTGCTTACAGGCAGCAGCTTTTTGACCGGTGCGTTGTACGGTTTCTCAGCGTCGCCATGCGGGACTCCCGCCCTAATCGCAATTTTGGCAATGGCGGCTGTAGCGGGTGGCGTCTTGAAAAGCGCCTTGCTTTTGTTGTCATATTCCTTTGGCCAATCGCTGCTTTTGATAGTGGCGGCTATGGCTGCCACAAGATTCCGTAAAGCACTGGAAAGCGAGAGGAACCTAGCTGTGCTTAACGGAATCAGGGTCGGGGGCGGAATTCTGGTTATAGGTTTTGGGGCATATGTGCTTCTAATGGCTTTTTGACGGAAGGTGTCGCTATGATTAGGCAAAACGCAGTGATGAAATGGGTTATTCGTTTAGCCGCGGGGCTGGGGCTTATCCTGGTAGTGGTGTTTGCCGCCAAGGGCAGGCAGCCGGGCGCCAACCAGGATGACTTGCATAGAATTGAGGAAGTGGATTCCGGCGGGCTGGAGTTAATTCTCAGCCAAGGGAAGCCGGGGGTTTTGGAATTCTATACGACTTCATGTCCCTGGTGCGGGAAGCTTGAACCCGAACTG
>CAYPVF010000018.1:0-19104 GCA_964414105.1 uncultured Eubacteriales bacterium | reverse complement strand
GGCGCACAGTTTGGTCTGCGCTTTCTTGGCGGTTTCGAGCAAAGTCTCAAGGGCTTCAATCCGTTCAGCCAAGCCGGGCAGGTAGTTGTACTCGGCGATCTTGCCGGCCAATCTTTCGACCTCGTCAGCAAGTCGCTTTTCTTCCTGGTTGGCACGGTGCAGGTCTGTGCCCAGGCTTCGTTGGGCCTCATCGACTTCCTCAGTACCGGCGAGTGCCCCAAGAATCTTGGCTTTTGCCGGACCGCTCACAGACTTGCCGAGGAAAGGACCATCTAATTGTTCGCTGAGGTTCAGCGCCAGATCCAATGTCTCCCCGATGGAGACAACTCTGACCCCCGTGACCTCCTGGACCTCGACTGGTACCGAGACTCCAAACCCTTCGAGCACGGTGCCTGTCTCCCCGGGCCGTGTAACTCTGTACCGGTTGACTGAGCCCCTAGACCTCTCGCGGGCCACTTTGGTGCCGTCTGCCATTTCCACGGCCACTGTAGCCCTGTCCCGTCCCACGCGGATGTAGTCCGAGCCTTGGGGGGTGTTATAAAGAAGCAGGCGCAGAGCCCGCACGATGGCTGTCTTGCCGCTGTCGGTATGACCGGTTATTACTGTGAGACCACCCGGGGGTGCAAGCTCTACATTAGACTTTGCGTGACTCTGGAAATCTTCGATGTATATACTCTTAATAGAGGCTGACAATGCGTAACCTCCTCCTGATTCGATGCTTGAGGGGCAGGTGGCGGCCTGCCCCTCTGGTAAGGGAAGGGGTGCCTAGAATGGTTGTTCTGCGTCGTCGGCCTCTGCTTCCGTTTCTTCCACGTTGTAGTCGTCTGTCTGGATTTCCACGGTTCTCATAAGGGGTCTGAGTTCTTCGATGTACTTCTTAAGCTCCGCAAGTTTCTCAACTGGCACGTTCCCCGCACGGCTGAGTGCAATTCTGCTGTAGGAAACACCGTCTTTATTGCTGGCCTTCTCCAGCTTGATACGTGTTAAGACAGCCCAGTGCGGTTTCTTGGCCTTGCTGGTAAGTAACCTCATGTAACCGGCGATGTTGGTCAATGACGTAGGCGGGGCTGCGATAAGCAAAGGCAAAATCTCCCCTACCGGAAGCACATACAGCCTATGAAGATTTTTGCAGGCCTTGCCCCTTCCTTCCCCGTCCGAACCCCACTGATTCAACGGACATTTTGCACAAAGCCCACCGGGGTCTCCAACACCGGTGCAGGCATCTAGAGCAGAGCACTGCGGGGGATTAGTGCCACTGCCAAAAGAATCGGGCCAATAAGCATTAACTGGGTAGTGGTCAACGATGATGCCGACGATATCCTTTGCCGCTTCCGGCTCGCCATTTTCGTCCGTTACTTCAAACGTGAGTCCTCCGCTACTAGGCATCTTGATTCTCTCGAATTGCACTTTGCCCATAGGCCCTAAGTTATCGTGGATAATTTCCCGGATGTTGCCGACCTCAAGGGCGGCTATCGCGAAGCCTTGCTCCTGCACCGCCAATTCCTTTGCCAATTAGAACGCCTCCTTAACCAATGAGTTTTGCTTGTCTGTAGCCAGATAACCGGAAACCTCGTCCACCTCGCCGATATCTGCTAGCTCACTTATGACAGACATTTCTGCAGCAATGAGCCTGGCCACCATACGGGCCGACTGGTACTCGTCCAGAAGCATCTGGAGGGCATCTTGGGCCTCAGCGAGTTCGGCTTCGATGGATGACACCTCGAAGGCTACGTCCTGATACGCACCGTCCGTTGCCTTCCGTCTGAGGAGTTCCGCGGCCCGGGCCTCGGCATTGGAATACCGAAGCTTGCCTTTTTCGTCAGTCTCTGCTCCGATGGCCAGCAACAGCTCGGCCTCGCCTGTCGCCCTATTAAGTTCTGCGTCTTTGTACTCTCTACGCGCCTGGTTGACTTCGTCGCGTTGTGATTTTATCCGCGCCGGGTATGTCATGAGACTGTGCCTCAAGTTCTCTGTGTTGTAGGCGGTCAGGATCTGATTCGCTGCCCTATAGTTCAGTGCCGGTATTGCCATCTAAACACCCTCCTTTTCAAGCTCTGTCAAAGCCTGCATCACGTAGTCAGCGATGTAGTCCAAGTCGTCGTGCTCGATGCCGGCGCTGAAGAGCCCGGCTTTGATTGCGTCGAGTGTCCTGCTGGTGGTATCATTGCTTTGAGTGGGGCGCTCAGAAACGGGCGCTCTTTGTGTTTCGGTCATCATGCTACGCCTCCCGTCTTGGGTTTGAGCATCCGCGCGATCCTGTCTTGCCCTGCTGCCCTGTCGAGTTCGCGCTGTATGCGCAGCGAATCCCGTGCAATGCTCTGCCCCATGAAAGCCGCCCGAAGCAGCTCCTTGCGTCCGTACTGCCTCCAGCCGGCTACGGTGCCGTTATAACTCAGTGATTTCATGCTGCAACCTCCCCTTCTGTTTTGAGGTAACCTCGTTGCCTGAGCTTTGCTAGGTTTCGTTCCCTAATGCGCCAGGCGTCTACACCATAAGTTTTGGACCAAGACCCTATAGCCACCGGGGCTAGGTGAATGATGTCCATGAGTTGATCTGCCGCATATTCCACTGTTTTGGTGTCCGGTCTAACGGGGTCGATTCTGTCGATGGCGTCCATGGCCTCGGCCAGCTCTTTAAGGGCCACCACTATCTGCTGAGCTGGGTGATCATCGACGTCCAGAATAGCCGGGGCGAATGGATTGTCACAGAACTGCGCGAGTGCCAAAACCGCTAACCTTGGGGACCTCATCACTCGCGACACACGAACTTCGAGGGCCGGGGCCATTTGTCGCTCTTTGTATATGTAGCCCCGATATGAGCGAGAGCTAAGCCCGATCTTTCTTGCTAACTCATTTTGTGTGAGTCCAACGGTTTTCCGTTCTTCCTCCAAAACCTCCACAAACATTTCCTATTAGTCACCTCCTTTGCCGTAGAAGCCGACGCTTGCTTGCCGTACGCTTGGGCCAGGAATCTTGATCTTTGACAACCGAATCAATGGCTTGTGTAAGCTGAGTTGCCTCAAGAAGTCGCGCTTTGGGTATCCTCACGGCCTTCCCTAGTTTCACTCGCGGAATCTTGCCTCTAGCGCCCAGGTCATACACCGTAGACACAGGGATTTGCAGAATCGCCGCGGCCTGCTCAACTGTCAGCAGCGCAGGCATGGCTTCGATTTCAGAAAGTGTTGGGCTAGACATTATCGGTGGCCTCCTCCCTGTTGAGTCGGTCTGCGGCTCTTTGTGCAGCGCTGCGAGTAGCAAATGCGCCCTGGACTTCACGCACGCCACTGTGCATGGGCTCCCCGAATCTGAGCGCCCTAGTCTGCCGCCAGATTTGATAGAAAGTAACGTTGCAGGTAACGCGCCACTCTGTGGGATACGTGGTTGGAGTGTTAGGCATTGGATGGGTCCTCCTTTGAGGTGCCTTCCCTAGACGTTCCGTCCAACTCTTGCTCAAAAAAAAGACTTTCAAGACTAGCCCCGAGCATGTCGGCGATAAGCTTGGCTAGCAAAAAATTGGGGTTTCGGCTACCTTGCTCTATTTTGTAATAATGCCAAACTGAGATCCCCAGCAAATCAGCCATATCGCCAACCGTTAAACCTTTTTCTTCGCGCAAAGTTTTTAGGTTTTGTCGATTTGTCATTACTGTCATCACTCCCGCTTGGACGAACTGTCCAACACCATGGTAATGGACGATTTGTCCAATGTCAATAGTAGTTTGTACGTTTTGGGCAAATTCTTCTCGCAATTGGACTCTATGTGCTAACCTGCGGATAGGAGGGAACCTGTTGAAGCCGCACGAAAGAATCACTCAGGCCCGGGAACGATGTGGGCTCACCCGCGAAGATCTCGCAAAACGGCTCAATCTGAGTTATTGGGCTGTTGCGAAATATGAAACCGGCGAGAGGGTTCCACCACAAGATGTTTTGGTCGCTATGGCGAATATTTTTGATGTTTCCACAGACTACCTTTTGGGCCGTACCGACGACCCGCGCCCTCCGGCCGATGTGGAAAATCCTATCTTGCCGATCTGGCTCAAGAAGCTCCCGCCAGACATGCAAGCTTTCCTCGAAGAAGAATCCAAACGTGGTTGGCCATTCTTAAGGTTGGCACGGGGTGTACAGATGCAGGACCTGGGCGAAGAAGAGGTTCGGGCGATTGTGGAAACTTGGATGGACGCCAAGAAGAGGCATGCGGAGGAGACGAACGGGAAGTAGGGATA
Organism: uncultured Eubacteriales bacterium; assembly: GCA_964414105.1. Classification (GTDB taxonomy): domain Bacteria; phylum Bacillota; class Sulfobacillia; order Fermentithermobacillales; family Fermentithermobacillaceae; genus JAXGZG01. The sequence goes on along the minus strand of CAYPVF010000018.1, from coordinate 14,885 downwards.
GTGCCATGAAGGCAATGGGTATTAGATGTACAGCCAAAGAGGTTCTTTATGTTGTGATGGAGGGCCCCGCCGCGATACCCACGATAGTAGATCATGACAAATTGAAGATTCCCAAAGCTTATGAGACGCCCCGAGCCCTTGCTTGGTTGCGTAACCACGTTGTTGCAGTGTTAGAGGAATACTCCATAGTATCGGTGTTCATTAAAACTATCGAACCAATCTCTGGGCAGAGGGGAACTAGGGGCGGGACATACATGCGATGCTATTTCGAGGGTGTATCCATGGAAGCTGTTGCATCGAAAGGCATTCCTTTAAGAACTGGAGCCTACACAACAATATCGTCGTTGCTTAGCACAAAATCAGCGAAAAAATATGTCGGTCAAGATAGTTTTCGTAGCATACGGCAGTGGGACACATTAAACAGGGATTACCAAGACGCAGCGCTGGCAGCTGTAGCAGCCCTGCGTTTTGCCGAGGAGGCCTGTAATGCAGATAGTAACCCAAATACCGTGTGAGATAATATGCGAGATCGGGAAGGGGCAAGGACGAAATTCAATAGTCTATCTCGCCCATAACGAACCACTCAATGGGGAGGTGGCACTTAAAGTGGTCCCGCTAACAAGTTTCAAAACACCAGACGAATATTTTCAAGAAGCACAGATCCTGTTTCGAAACGCCTGCCCCCACGTAGTTCCGATTCAATATGCGTCCTCGAATTCCAGCCATGTGCATATGGCCATGCCATACTTTCGAAATGGGTCGGCCCACTCCTGTTTGCAAGCGGCGTACCCAACTGTAAGAACCATCCTTGGATGGTCATTGGATCTTCTCCAAGGCCTTCGTTTTGTTCACCTCAACGGGTTTGTCCACTTCGACATCAAACCCAGCAATTTGCTGATCCATAACGACGGGAGCATCCTGCTCGCAGACTTCGGACAGAGCATGCCATTAAACACTCTCGGAGTGGCTAAAGTCCCACCCCTGTACTATTCCGGGCGACCACCGGAAACAATACACTCATCTGCGGTTACGCAGGTGGCAGATCTCTACCAGGTCGGGGTTACGCTGTACCGAATGTGTAATGGTGACGAAGACTTTCGCGCACAGCTACCTCCGGATATGGGTACATTGGCTCGGATGATCGAGGCAGGCAAGTTTCCCGACAGGGACTGGTTTTTGCCTCACATCCCCTCACGCCTGAAAACAATCATACGCAGACTTCTCGCGGTAGACCCAGGTAAGCGGTACCAAAACACGATTAGCGTATCGAACGATCTAGGGCAAATTGGGGTACTGCTTGATTGGCAATATGTGAGGCAGCCCAATCGGGATCTGTGGTACACTCAGAATATTGATCATACATTTGTGATCGAATGCACTTTAAACGGCTCTAGTTGGGATGTCAGGTCCTATAAACGTCGTCGGTCAAACGGGGTTGAACGCAACAACCGAAACTGGTGCCACCGCTCACTTCGGACTAGAAAAAAGGCGAGGGAACACGTCAAACAATTTTTCAAAGACGAGGAGGCCCGAGCATGAAACGCGTCAAGTGCCCGTTCTGTGGGCGTCGCTTCACAAGGAGCCACAGAGCCCTTCTAGAAAACAGGTTTTGCTCGAAATGCATCCCGGACAGAATCAGAAAGAGCGGAGCGACCATATACGAAACCATCCCCGGCATGGTAGAGACTAGCCCAGGTTATTTTGCCGTTGCACCAAAAACTAACACCTAAAACATCGCAGATTATTTTTATCTTTCTACGGGCTATCGAATACCTGTCACTCTAACAAATCTAAGCTTCTTCACTAGCCTAATGCCTTCTTCATCTGAGGCACTCCCTGCAAATAGTATTGACCCGAACGGTATCTGCGCTTATGATCGACTAACGAACACTTGTACGGGGGTGCGTTCATGTCTCTCTCTTCCGTTATACTTTCCCGCTATCGTTCCCGACACCCAGAAGACTGGCTGCTAAAACTTGTCCCGCCAGTAGAACGAAAACCAACACTTTATGACCTTTACAACACAGTGCCGGTTGACATCGAACAGATAGCGTCCCGCCTCGGGGTACGCATTTTCAGGCGCCGCCTCCCCGACAAGACTGCCGCCATCCTGCATCGTGTCGATCGTGGGACCTGGTATCTGTACCTCAACGCTGACCACTGCATCGAACGACAGCGCTTCACTATTGGGCACGAACTTTCCCATGTGTACCAAAGCCGCTGCATCTGGCCGCCCAGGCCACCCGAGTTAGATCGTAAGAAGGCCAAACAGTGGGAGAAGCACGCCGATTCTTGTGCCGCCGACTTCCTCATGCCTAAGTGGTACGTCCGCGTCTGGCTGGGCGATGGGTTATCAATCAAGGAGATGGCTAAGCGATTTATTGTGTCGGAAGAGGCATTGCGGATTCAGATCGGTAAAGTACTGTCAGCCGACCGCAAATGCGCTAATTATCCAAGTATGTAAAGGAGGTTTAACAGTGGCAAGAGGCTCAATCGAATGGCGCGGGGATACGTCATGCAGAATTCGCATCTACACTGGAAAGGACCCAATAACGCAGAAGAAAATCTACCACAAGGAAGCCATCAGTGGCCCCACCCGCGCCAAGTGTGAGAAAACAGCATACGCGAGAATAGCTGAGGTTGTCACGGAGATCAATCAGGGAACGTGGGTAAGTCCGGGAAAAGCAACGCTTGAAGGGTACCTCACTAAGAGATTCTTGCCTTTTAAGAAAGCCAGAGTTCGTCAAACAACATACGACCAAATCGAAACAATGTGCCGTGTGCACATTATCCCTTCGCTGGGACAACTGCAGCTTCGTAAGCTTAGCCCGATAATCGTCGATTCTTTTTTGGAAGACCGCCTGGAGGCCGAAAAGATTTCTTCCGGTAAAGGAAAACTCTCCATCTGCACGGTCAGGAGAATTTATCAGACCTTATGTATGGCCCTGCGCCAGGCTGTGAAGTGGCGCCTCATCGCATACAATCCTGCCGAGGCAGCCACCCCGCCCCAAAACGAAGCAAAAGAACCTGACACCTGGACAGCAGAGGAAGCGAAAATCTTTCTTGCGGGAACAAAAGATAACCGTTTCTACGCCGCATATTTGCTACTCATGCTATCTGCCCTGCGACGCGGTGAGGCGGCGGCCTTGGAGGTGCCTCAGATATCTTGGCCGGACGGGGGTATTCGTATCACTCAGTCCCTCGTTCGGACGAGCCAGGGGCCTATGCTAAACGACCCAAAAACGAAAAAGAGCAAATCCTTTGTACCCTGCTCTCCGATGACAATGGACGCACTGCGAGAACGGCTCATGGCTAAAGGACGGGAAATGGTTGAATTTGAAGAGCAGTGCGGACCGGGCTCCTATGTCAAAAGCGACCGCCTCTTTACACACGAAGACGGCACACCCATAGGACCTGAATTCTTGTACAAGCATTTTAAGACGCTAACGAAGGCACTGAAGTTAAGAGACATCCGCCTACACGATTTGCGCAAAACCGGTGCCACGTTGTTGTACTCCCTCACTAAAGACCTCCGCCAAGTCAAAGATCATTTGCGACATTCGAGGATAGGTACAACAGATGAATTCTATGTGGCATCTATCCCAGAAGCCGAAACAGAAGCCGTAAAGCAATTGGATGATCTGCTTGGACTTACGCCCGAAAAAAGTGTCGGATGCCCAAAAGATGCCCAAAGGGACGTACAATGAAAACAAAAAGAGTAACGAAACTGGTGTCTAGCTGGAGTTTTCTGGTGGGGGAGACGGGACTTGAACCCGGGACCTCTTGCATGTCAAGCAAGCGCTCTAACCAACTGAGCTACTCCCCCGTGAATCTTGTGGAGGCGAGACCCGGAATCGAACCGGGGATGAGGGTTTTGCAGACCCCTGCCTTACCGCTTGGCTATCTCGCCATAATAATGGAGCGGAAGACGGGATTCGAACCCGCGGCCCTCGCCTTGGCAAGGCGATGCTCTACCACTGAGCCACTTCCGCTCGACTGGTGCCGCAGGCCAGAATTGAACTGGCGACACGCGGATTTTCAGTCCGCTGCTCTACCGACTGAGCTACCGCGGCAGACTGTGCGCGATCTTCTGCGTTCACCCGGTTATAGAATGGCGGAGGCGATGGGATTCGAACCCACGGTCTCGTGCGTGACAGGCACGTATGTTAGGCCAGCTACACTACGCCTCCGCGTTTCATATGGTGGGCGAAACAGGGCTTGAACCTGTGACCCCCTGCGTGTAAGGCAGGTGCTCTCCCGCTGAGCTATTCGCCCAAATCCGGCTCAGTTGCGAGCCGACGCTGATCCCTAGTATAGCGAAGGCCGAACACCTAGTCAAATAATTATTTGCCACAAAATCCATTCCTTTACGGCGACGAAAAATCGGTTTTTCTAAGCGACCACGATATGGTTTCAGCGGCAATGAAACCACCCCCGATGGCCAAAGTAAAATAGTAGGTGACCAACCTCCACACCACCACAAAAGTACCTAAAATCCGGCTAGGTAAAAATGGCGAGAAACAAATGGCTGAACCCATTTCTGCCCCCCCACTTGCCCCAGGTGTGGGGACGTAGGCCATCACCAGATACACTGTCATACTCAGGGACACAACCTGTATAGTCGAAAGGCCGCTCCCCATTTTCTGAAGAAGAAAAACCGGTACGGATATAACAAACGCCCAATAAAGAAGACTTAGCAAAAACGCCAGAACAGCCGAGCCCTTCTTTGACTTAAAAGCAACTAGGCTTGTTTTGAAATCATAAGCCGCGGAGTTGATTTTTCTCACGAACTTTTCAAGCCGTTCGGGTGACAAAAACTTTCTTAATACCTTTCTATCGCAAACCCATTGGGCGGCAAGACTGACCGATTTTGGGAACACGGTGGCCGTCACGAGCAAAGCCAGGAATAGCAGGTAAACGAACACTCCGAATCCCAACACCAGTCTCGCCCCTGAACCCAACTGCCAAGAAAACCCCATAATTAGCCCTGCCACAGGTAGCAAGGCCCACAGAAAGAACCTTGTGGTCGCGTGAAACACTGCTGCCAGGGTTACGGTCGCGGTGGCCTGTCCGACACTCATGCCCTTCCTGTGCAAAAAGTAAACCTTCAAGGGCTCCCCACCCGTGTCAAAAGGCGTGACCCCTGCCATAAAAGATCCCATCATGGATATTCGCATTGCGTCAGAAACGCCAATATCCCCACCCATCGCCCTAGATAAAACTGACATGCGAAGCCCGTCAGAAAACCAGCTCGCAACCACTAACCCCGCGGCCAGCGTCATCGTCTTGAGCCCTACTTGAAATATGTCGCCCAGTACATTCTGGCTTTGGGTAAAACGCAATACTAGAAGAAGACAAACCCCGCTAATCGCCAGGGATATGCCCCCCCAGATAAACGCTTTTTTTAAATTCAAGGCTTTACCAACGCCCACCATATCACCTTTTCTCCGGTGCAAAACGCCAGTCGATAGACATATTTTAGCACACACACAAAATACAATACGCTGTCTAAGGTTACTCGTAACGCCCAAAAAGTTGCCCTTTGGAGAGGACATGTTTACTTAATGACAGGCATAAAGTGAGTCATGTAAGGAGGCGAACATATTATGGACGACACTGTGGCCGAACTCCTGGAAAGAGAAGAAAACGCCAGAAATCAGTATCAAGCTTTGATGAAAAGAATGTCGGGCGGCATGGCGCGCCAGCTTTTAGAGAAGATTTTGGCCCAGAAGATGTTTGAAATTGAAACCCTGAGGCTTTTAGCAAGCGGGAAAATACCTGATAGGTTTTTGGGTTTTGGCACCGTTGTCGACGACGAAGTAAATTTTAGGGAATCCCCAAGCCCCCAAGCGTATGTGCTTGGCGTCTTGCACCGGGGTGTGCCCGTTATCCTCACTGAAAAGAAGGGAAACTGGGTAGGTATCCAGTTGTATGACGGAAAGGCGGGCTGGGTATTTAGGGATTACATCCGCGGCACCGATTAGAAAAATGAAGAGGTGGCCCGTCAAGCCACCTCTCCTATCTAGGCTTTATTGTCCTGTGAACATCTGGGTGAACATGTAGCCGTAAGGGCCGCCCTTTACGACACCTATGCCAATATGGTCGTATTGGGTGTTGAGTATGTTTCGCCTGTGGCCATCGCTTTCCATAAGCCCTTTGTGTGCCATCTCAAGCGTAGGCGCTCCGGCCAAATTCTCACCTGCTATGTGATAGGTAATTCCCGCCTTGTTCATCATGTCAAAAGGCGAGCCATAAGTGGGTGAAGTGTGTGAAAAATAGCCTTTGTCTATCATGTCTTGGCTCTTTTTCCTGGCCAGTTCCACAAGGCGCATATCCACTGCCAGCGGTTTCAGGCCTAGCTTTGCCCTTTCCTGATTCACCAGATCGACCATGCCTTGTTCCATAGCAGTAAGACCCGGCGTAGGTTCAGGATCAGGCGCAGGTTTGGGTTCGGGCGTCGGCTCTGGCGCGGGTGTTGGGTCCGGCTTCGGATCGGGTACCGGTACAGGGTCCGGTGTCGGCTCCGGTTTCGGAGTCGGCTTTGGATTGGGAATCACCGGGATGACCGGTATGCCAAACTTGAAAATATCCCTCATAATAAGATCCAGACCTTTGCAGCCGTTGGTGAAAACGAACAGTGTGCTTCCGTTGGGCCCCGGCAGCACATAGCGGGTATAGCCGCTTGCCAAAACGCTTCCCGAAACAAGCGTTAGCGACAAAGTCAAAATCGCAAGAGCTATAACCTTTCTTTTGGTTATCATACCTTGCTTCTCCTTTCTTGGCTCGAAATGCCAGAACTATGTAAACATAATATCGGAAGGGCGGCTCAGCTGAAAACGCGCTGAGCATGTGAAAAAGCCCGTATTCAGCTTTCTATGGCTGCCATAAGGGCCGCGTGTCCATAAGATGCAGTTATTTTCAATATTGCTAGGTGCTGGCATAGGCTACCAAAAGTTAGGAGCCAGGGAGCAGAATCTGCGTCGCCTGGCCCCAACTGTTATTCCAATGCCTGTTACTAGCCTAAAGGCCTACAATCGTGTGTTACGAACGCCGAGGATATCCAGCCTTCAACCCCATTAGGGAGCCTAATCCTAACCCAATCGGGGGTGTACTCCAAGACAGCTACAACTGTACCTGCGTTCGCTTGCGCCACCACCGCGTACGTTGTACCGGGACCTTGCCTTACGTTAACAAGATTTCCGGTGACTGTACCGCTGCACACAGGATGGTGGTGGTGTTTCAGGTGAATCTTCACCACAACGTTCAAGACTCTCGTTTTGAATACCCGCGCCACCAACCGCACCACTTTGGTGGCCATGATAATGTGTTCACCGTGGGCCGGCACTTCGTAGTTGGTGTGTTCAACTTGGACGTCAACTCTGGCAGTCATGCCTGGTTTTGCTTCCTTAAGCACTACGAATTCTGAAAATGGTATGGTGAAATGCAGCGTATGCACTTGCTGGGTTTCATCGCCATAAGGCTCGTAGATTATTCTTTGAGCAATTGCGCCATCAACGATCACTTTTCCGGGAGCAACTATGACTCTTTTGACCTCCGGCGATGAACTGGAATCGAGAACCGCAAGAACCGGCGGTTTTTCTCTAGGAACGTCCACGATTTCTTTGACTATTCCTTGGGATTGATTCTCGCCCAGCACTTCTTGCACTCTTACCAGTTCTTTTTCCAACCGTATATTTGGAACGCCTGTTACGTTAGTGACAACCTGGATTTGGTGAACCCGAATCACTTTTGCGGTTACGGCCAGAATAATCCTCACCTGGAGAGTTCGTCCGTCGGGGCCAACATCGATTGACACGAATTCAACTACGGCACCCGCCACCACTGTCATCCCCGGTTGGGCCCCGGGTATTTCCACAAAGGACTGGAACGGGATGGTGAAGTGGGCCACATGAACCGATTGGCTTGGGACTTTTGCTTCATAAATGATCCTCATGCTTATGGTGCCGTTAATTATGATTTTGTTAGGCAAAACCGTAGTAGAGGTGACCTGAATGGTGGAAACCTGGTCTATAACCCTTGTAGCTTGAGGCTTCACACAAGGAATCTCCAGGTTCTCCCTGACCACGTACTGGGCTTCGCCTTCCCCAAGCACTGTCTCTGCCCTAATCATTTCTTTTGTAACCTGCAGCCCGGGAACACCCGATACGTCTGTGATAACTTCAATTATGGCCGTTTGACTGACTCTCACCGAGAGGGCCGCAACCGCACGGATGGTGACGGTTCTTCCGTCCGGGCTAACCTGGAAGACCGCGTGTTCGATGGTAAGTGTGGGCACCGCAGTCATGCCTGGTTCCGCGCCTGGAATCTCCACAAAAGTGCTAAATTTGACCTCTGCGTGAAACACGTGTACTGTTTGAGTCTCGGCTGTAGCTTCGTAAATGATGGCAAAATCTACTGTTCCGTCTACGACGATCTTTCCAGGTAACACCGTAACCTTATCGATAGTTGTTTTGGCGACAAAATCTATAACCGATCTGACAGGTGGTTTTTCCTTAGGCACTTTTACCGCTTGACTGACGACGACTTGTGAAGTTCCTTCCCCCACAACTTCTTCTAACCGCAGTTCTTCACGTTTGACATCGAGGGCATCCAGATCTAACACCCTCCTTTCGTTAAAGACAAAGAATACCGTTTGGCTAAACTATCTATATGCCATTAGAATCCGGGGTGTGAAAAGTCAAACAAGAAGCCGCCCAAGAGGGCGGCTTCCACAAATTACCTGTTTGCTGTCTCGTTATTTAGGGTAAAACGCTACTCCGCGGCTACTACTTCCTTAACCTCGGGAATCTCCTGTTTTAGAAGCCTTTCAATCCCGCCTTTAAGAGTCATAATTGCAAAAGGGCATGACCCGCAAGCGCCTGTAAGCTTCACTTTAACGATACCTTCTGACGAAACATCCACCAACTCAACGTCTCCGCCGTCAGCCTGCAAAGAAGGGCGAATCTGTTGCAGCACTTGTTCAACTTTCTCTTTCACGCCTATCCCTCATTTCTAGGAAAGTCAATAATCATTTTCATCTATTTTGTTCTCTTCTTCAATAGCGTCGAGAAACTGTTGATCGTCAGTAAAACGTCTTGCCTGATCCATACACATTTTTACGATACGTTTTCTGGCCGAATAGTCGATCCTAAAAGTTTTCGTGGCTAATATCAAATCCTCCCCCGAAACATTTTCCGCATCCTTATCAAAAGCTATCCTTTTTGCCCTTGTCACCAATTCTTCCAGTTCCGCGCAAGAGAAATTTTCTGTTAAGGGGACAACTGAATCGTTTAGGAACTCTCTTACATCCCTTGGGCCCACATCCAACGGCACTTTCACCCGCCGGCCGCCCTCATAAAAGCCCAAATGCACCATAAGAATTTCCAGGCGCGCCCCCGGTCCCGGGTACAAGAAAGGAATTTTATAATCGAACCTGCCGGCTCTCAAAAACGCTTCATCTAGATGTTCGGGGACGTTGGTGGTGCCGACGATTATGGCTTCCCTATCGGGTCTGCCAAGCCATTCAAGAAACTGAGAAAACACCCTCTGCGTTTCTTCTTCTGCTGACCCGGCTGAGGAGCCAGTGCGTTTTCCAAACCGGTCGATCTCGTCTACGAAGACTATGGCCGGAGACATTTTTTCGGCTAGGGTGATGGCATTTTTCATGTTTTGACCCGACTCCCCAAGCCATTTCGAATAGATGTTCTCGGTAACCAGGTTTATGAACGGTAGCTGTACTTCGCTTGACAGGGCGTTGGAAAAAAGACTTTTGCCCGTTCCCGGCGGGCCGAAAAACAGAAGGCCCTTTGGCAAGCCCAAGCCAAAACGCCGTGCCCTGTCAGGCCGTTTTAAAACCTGGATTATGTATTTTGACACAAAGTCTTTTATGGAGTGATACCCGCCTATATCTTTGAAATTGAACTGGGGATCTCTTACTTCTAGCACACCTGATCTTTTTACCAGTTCGGATTTGAGTTGTTTCATGAGATCGGGATCGAAGCTTTTGGATTTTTGGTATGACTCCAAAAGCACGCTTTCCACTTGATGTAAATTAAGCCCCGATAGGGCCACGCTGGCGCTTTCTACTTTAGAACTATCCGGGTTTACACCTAATTCCTCGCCCACTGTCCCTATCAAATTTTGGCGCTCCGCGGCGCTGGACGGGTCAACTTCGATGATGACCACGTACTCCTTGGTAAATTCGTCCATAATGCGTGATGCGTCTGACGTAATTAGGATAATTGTAGAGCCTTTGGAAATGACTCTAGAGTCTATGGCCCACGCCCTTATGGCAGCTTGAAAACCAGTGTCTGCTTCCCGCACGTCCGACAAATTTTGAAGGATAAACACGGTGGAAGAAGATTTTAGAAAATGGTCTACTTCTTTCAAGATGCCTTTTAGAGCCTGAAGCTCCACCCCAGTTTCGGGTCGCATTCGAGACGTTAGAACGGTTTCTCTCATGCTTTGTTTTTTGTATGGTTCAAATACAGGGCCATCGACTCCTTTTTGTATCCTGCCCAACCCGTCCCACGGGTCGTAAAGGAAGAAATGATCTGTACCTGAAAACTCCTCGGAGGACAAAAGAAATGATTTTAGCTGGTATATTCTTTTCGGGTCAACTGTCTCAAAACATAAAATAGGCGAGTAGTTCGCTCTTCGTTTAAGGATACCTGATTCTATCCACGATTCGTCTAGAACACTTTTCACGGGCTATACAGTACCTCCTCCTTACCCACAAGGCGAACTGATACGAGCCCTAAGCTTAAGCCCCAGCTTTTCCAAAGCCCGAATCAGTTCTTCGGTAACCCCGTCTCCCATCCGTTCAAAAATGCTGATGGTGCCCCCGGGAAGTATCTCTAATTCAAAATATGAAACCATCTTTTTAGTTTCAAAGGGAACCGGCATCACGATACCGGGACTCTTTGCTTGTCTTTGACTTTTTCGGGAAGTTCCGCTTGTATTTGCGACGATGATTTAGAAATAACTGACACGGGTATAGCCCACAAACCTAGCTCGCGCAATGCCTTTTGCAGGGCCTGTGCCTCGGCATAGCATTCTTGGCCCGGAAAGCCCGAAAAGTCAAACTTCACCTTACCCCCTAACCCCACCTCGATGTCAATTTTCCTGGACATCATAAGACCCCTTTGACCATAACTTTTTTTCCTTCGATGGGGTGCTCAGATTCCTCTACATCTACTGTGTAATTGAGGGATGCTAGGGCGCGGGTTACGCATATGGCCGAATACGCCTGCAGCACCTTGTCTTTTATTTCACCCGCCGCTTTTTCGTACCCGCCATAAGTGTCGCACACAAAAGTAACCTCGCCGGTTTTTCTGTGCACGTTAATTCCCACCCCTCTTGGCATGTCAGGGCCTGTCACAACCCAATCGCAGAAGATTCCCCGCCCGTAGTAGTCGCGTAAGGTATGCCCCACATCCAGATTCATCCCCTCGGCTACAGCGCCAACAGCTTCAGACAAGATCTCCCAGCCCGGGTCTTCTTCCACAGACTGGCCTGCATTAAGGGCGCTTTCAAGCTTAATGTCCGCTTTGTACGAACTAATATGGCTCATTGCCGTCTCCCCCATCTTAGAATTACTTTTTGCCCAAGAAATTCAGCTTTAGCGGCTTTGGTGGCACTTATAGACTTGTTAATATCCTGAAGGCGGCGCCTCATGGCGGACTGATCCCTCTCCACATCAAAACTTTTCGGCTGCTCCATTTTGGCTTCCTTTTCGGCCAAGACAGATGGGGCCCGGGACAATGCTTCCATCTGCAGAAGTGCCGCTCTTACCCGGGTTTGCTCTGTTTTTATGTCATTGGCGCCCGCAATGGGGGTGTGCTCGTGAATTTCCCGTTTCAGCTCTTCGTCAGACAGTTGCGCTATTTCACTCTTCCACTCCAGGACTTTTAGGGAACGAATTCTGGCGGCGCCGCCTTCCTGCTCCCAAGCGTCCACCAACTGGCTTAACCGCAACTCCTCATCCTGACCTTTGGGAACCTTTTGGGCTTCGGCCCCTGTTACCTGGCCCGCTTCGGTCCGTAGCGCCTGCCACCTGGCGATTTCCAACTGTCTCAGAATTTTTTCTTCCTCTTCTTCGAGCTTGGCAATGCTGTCGTCATATTCCCTGGCCAAAAGCGCCAACCAAAGATTTATGACTAGAAACGACAAGACCGAAAATAGCACAAAGCCAATGGCCAAAGACGCGCCTAAGGCCGGACCCAAACCCCATTGGGGAGCCACTTGCGACGAGATTTTTCTGCCGCCCGCGACTGACAAAAAAGCCAGGGCTGCCAGGACAAATAAAGACTGTTTTGTGTGAGAATACTTAGTAGTTAGGGACGTTAACCAGTAGTAACCGAGCCACAGGGCAACTGCGGGAATCACAAAAGCCCAAACAATCCACATGGCCGGTTCACCTCACACATCTGCTATTTCGACATATTTTCCAAATGCCTTCGGGCGCGCCATAATTCGTCGGATCGCGGCGGCATCAAGGGACATATTTCGCCATTTTTTTTAATGTGCCTGTCGTGTGGAGTGATCTTTCCCACCACACAGGCGTTGATGCCAAAATGCCGATAAACATCGCAAAGCTTTTCCCCGTTTTCTACCGTAACAACCAAGCACCCGGAGGAAACAAGCCTCAGGGGGTCTATGCCGGTTAAGGAAGCTATTTCACGAGTGCACTCTAAAACCGGGATAGATTGAGCGTCAACAAGAACACCCTTATTGGAAGCTTCGCATATTTCATAAATGGCGCCCAGAACACCTCCCTCGGTGGCATCGTGACATCCGGTGGCATTGTTTTGCAAAGCGATATACCCGTCTTGAGTGACACTAACATGATCCAAAAGCCCAACCGCTTCTGCCAAAAATTCTTCTTTTATCTTGCCCGAAAGAACCTTCTCAAAATCTTTGGCCAAAATAGCGGTACCTTCCATTCCTGCCCATTTGGTCACCACTATATCGTCGCCCGCCTTGGCCCCGGATGCGCTTAGCACCCTTCTGCCTCTGGTTTTTCCCACCGCGGTTATACTGATTATGGGCGCGGTAAGGCCGGGAGTAACCTCTGTGTGCCCGCCGGCTACGGCTACGTTTTCCTGAAGGCAAGCACTGTGGATATCGTCCATTATTTGCGTCAGATCGTTTTCTGTTGAAGATTCGGGCAGAAGCAAGGTCACCATGATGCACAAAGGTTCAGCGCCTGCCGCCCCCAAATCGTTTAGAGCAACTTTACACGCGAGCCACCCGGAGCGCTCGGTTGCGCCGGTAATGGGGTCGGTACTTAGCACCAACAGTTCCGAGCCAATATCTACAACCGAAGTGTCTTCGCCTATAGAAGGGTATAAAAGCACTTCGGATCTTTTACTTCCTCCCCTTTTGTACACTATCTGTTTAAGGATTTCTGATGGAATTTTGCCAATATCAAGGGTTTTAGCCACGGGGTGTCCTCCAATAAAAAAGGATTTTACCTTTGCAGGCTAATTATAACATTGGTTATCATCTGGTAACATTGTGTCATGCTTTGGGAAGAGGTGGGTCTTGTGATTAGAGTCGTAGGGGGCCAATTCCGCGGAAGAAAACTGGTGTCTGTACCCGGTGATAAAACCCGGCCACCGCTTGCAGTAGTTCGAGGGGCAGTGGCCAATATATTGGTTGACCATTTGGACGGAGCAAAGGTGCTGGACCTTTTTGCGGGCACTGGCAGTTATTCCATTGAGCTTCTATCCAGAGGCGCCTTTTCGGCGGTATGCATCGATAAAAGCGCCCCGGCGGCAGAAACCATCAAAAAGAACTTGGCTGCCCTAGGCCTCACAAACCGCGTTAGGGTTGTTTTGGGAGATGCCCTTAAGGTCGCTCCTACCCTGGAGGTATCAGGAGAATCTTTCCGCATCATATTGGTGGCTCCACCCTATTTCCTGAGCTTAGATCAAACGGCCATGAAAATGTTGGGCGCCTCACCCCTGCTCGAGCCGGGCGGTATTGTGGTTTTACAGCAACACAAAAAAGAACAAACCCTGGAAGCCTACGGCAACCTGCGACTTTTGCGCTCATATTCGTATGGCATAACAAAAGTTACTACTTTTTCCCGCCAAGCGACGTTTTAGGGTGAGAAGGTTTTGAGTTCAAAGCATATTCCAAGGGAAATACCGTTCGCGCGGTGACGGAGATTGCGTTGCCTCGTTTTTGCAGTTGTCCCCATATCCCTAGAGGCATCACTTTGCCCGGAAACAGAAATTTCCCGTGACGTTTGTACACACTTTCGAAACACGTTATGTCTATGAGGCCGCACTCGTCCTCTAAAGATAAAAACACTACCGTTTTACCGCTTTTAGTAGGCGGACGGTGAGGGCGCACAGGTATGCCGCCCACTTTCAAAAATTCCCCCGGCGCCACCTTGGAGAGAACGTCGCTTCTCACAAATTCTTGACGCTCTAAAACTTCCCGCCAAATTTCCAACGGGTGGCCTGACACTCCAAATCCAAGCATTTGGTATTCGTAAGCCACTTTTTCGCTTAAGGTAAATTCGGATCGGCTTTCTTGTCCGGGTGCCTCCAAAAGGGTTTCCTCTTGCGCGGCTTCGGGCGCATTTTTAACTCTATCGGGAAGAGCCCATAGGAGCCCCTTTCGGCTCAACTCGAAATCGTCGAAAGCTCCGCACAGAATAAGTGATTTCATTGTGGCAGAATCAAGCCAAAGCCGTTTATGAAAATCATCGTATGATTCAAAAAGACCGCGTTGTTTTCGTTCGTTTACTATGGAATCTATATATTTCCGGTTCATATTTTTGATCATCTTGAAAGGAAGACGAATACTGCCGCCTTCTACAGTTACATTGTAAAAGGAACTATTAATTGAGGGCCCTTTTATGCCTACCCCAT
>CAYPVF010000017.1:15621-20387 GCA_964414105.1 uncultured Eubacteriales bacterium | reverse complement strand
CCCCGGTTAAAGTGCCCACATATTGTTTTTTAGAAGCGTTCTGCGGGTTCAAACCTTATACCCCTGTTCTTTTCAAGGCCGTGGCCCTATCTTGTGAAGGTCCGGCTTTTGCGGCCAGATTAAGCGCTTGACGGCATCTGCCGCAAAGATATACGTTTGGCAAAACTTCTTGCACATCCATTTCCCATCCGCAAGCCTGACATCTTACTTGAGGCCCGTCAGGCAGTACGACCACTTCGTCGCCTTGGGTGACAAACGATAAGATTTGTCCCCTATACATTTGCGCCTCCGCCCTAACTTTGGGAGGTATAACTATCTTTCCAAGGGCGCCCAAACGGGACAGGTCTGGACAAAACTTGCAGCTTAATGGATGCCTGATGTGCACCTTTCTACCGTCCCAACTGACGCATACTAAAGTGTCCTTATCCCACCCCAGTTTTTCCCGTATGCTTTTGGGTATGGTAAGCCTCCACCCGGAATCGACGAAACGAGTCTTTCTAGCCATGCGGCAAACACCCCATAAGCTTGTGAATCCCCGCCTCAGTAGGTTTTGACACTACGCCTCTTTCCGTAATTATGCCGTGGATTAGGCTAGCGGGCGTGATATCAAACGCGGGGTTAAAGCCTTTGGCGCCTTTTGGCGCCAAAGTGCGCCCCATGAAACAAAGCACTTCTGATTCATGACGAAGCTCCACGGGGATACTCGAACCGCCGGGAATTGCCAGGTCGAAAGTAGAAAAGGGAGCGGCTACATAAAAGGGAATGTCGTGCTTTTGGGCCAGACACGCCAACGTGTAAGTGCCAATTTTGTTGGCTACATCTCCATTTCTGGCTATCCTGTCTGCCCCAACTACGATAAAATCTACCTGCCCTAAAGACATCAGGTATCCGGCCGCGCTATCTGCAAGGACAGTCACATCTATACCATCTTGCAGTAACTCCCAAGCCGTAAGCCTGGAACCCTGCAAAAAGGGCCTGGTTTCATCGGCGTAAACTTTGTCTAGCTTTCCTTCTTGCCACGCCTTCCTTACGACGCCCAAAGCTGTTCCGTAGCCCCCTGTAGCCAGGGCTCCGGCATTGCAGTGAGTAAGAATCCGTGTTCTGGGTTTTATAAGCTCGGCGCCATGTGCCCCTATAGCTCGATTTATCGCTATATCTTCTTGTTCTATAAGTTGGGCCTCTAAAAGGGCGGCTTCAAACACGGCTTCTACACTTTCTCGGCCAAACATGGGTGCGATAGTCTTCAAAACCCTATCCACAGCCCATCTCAAGTTCACTGCGGTGGGGCGTGTAGAAACCAAAAGCTGTGCCGCCTCGGCCATACATTGTTCATCTAGGCCTGGGATTTCGGTAGTCGCCAGTTTCGCCACGCCTAACGCTATTCCGTAAGCGGCCGCAATGCCAATAGCAGGTGCGCCCCTCACCACCATATCCCTTATGGCGGCGGACACATCCTCAAGGCTTGAGCATTTGACGTACTCCACTTTTTCCGGAAGAACCCTTTGGTCAAGCAGAAGTAAGCTGTCGCCTTTCCATTCAATAGCTAAGACCACGCCAAACCCTCCAAGCGGTGGCTAAATCACTGCTAGCCTAGCAAGAACAGCCTTTTTCGGCCGGCGTCATGCCGATGATTTTCGCGATAAGCTGTTTCAACACTTCGTTATGTAAAGCGAACACCCTAGACACGTCCCCCTGGGTAACAGGAGTCACGTCAGGCCTGCCCTCAAGCCCCGCGTCGTAATCTGTAATCAAAGTAACGTTGACATAACACATGCCGAGCTCTCTGGCAAGGACCACTTCCGGGTACCCTGTCATGTTTACCACTTTCCAGCCCTGCGCGGAAAACCAACGGGATTCAGCTTTAGTGGAAAACCTGGGGCCCTGGATTATTACCATGGTTCCGTCACTGTGGCACCTTACGCCGAGATCTTCGGAAGCAGCCAAGGCGATGCCGCGCATTTCCGGGCAATATGGTTCAGCCGCGCTTAAATGGATAGCGCTGGGTCCGTCGTGATAAGTGTCTTTTCGCCCCGTCGTCCTGTCAACAAATTGATCGCAAATGACAAAATCGCCCGGTCTTACATCCGGCTGAAGACTTCCCGCGGCGCACGGTCCGATTACCCTAGTGACGCCCAGCTCTTTTAGCGCCCACATGTTCGCCCGGTAGTTGAGTATATGCGGCGGAAACTGGTGATATCTGCCGTGACGGGGGAGAAATGCTACTGAAACACCGTTGAGCTCCCCTAATGATATGAGATCGCTGGGTGCGCCAAAAGGTGTGTCTACTTTTATTTCAGTCACGTCATCTAGGAATTTATAGAAACCTGTACCGCCCACAACGGCTATACTTGCCTTTTCTTTCATAGACACCGCCGCCTTTTGCGGCTTCCCTCCTAACTGGCTATGTGGATATTATTCCATTTCAAATACGCTGCAGGCCGCCAACCTATCGGGAGACTCTATACGCATGAGTCTGACCCCCAGGGTCGCCCTGTGGGCCACCTTAACCTGGGACAAAGCAGTGCGAATTGCTACACCTTCAGCGGTAAGCAGAAGAACTCCGTCTTCCGGATTTACAAGCCTCATTATGGCCAGAGGCCCGCTTTTCTCAGAAACTTTAAGCGCTATCACGCCCCGGCCGCCGCGATTGTGTAGGGGAAACTCGCGAACGGGTGTCATCTTCCCGTAACCCATAAGGCTGACAAGCAAAACCATGCTGCCTGAGGAAGTGCTGTCGGCGCCTATAATATAGTCGCCCTTGGCAAGCCGCATGCCGATAACCCCGGCCGCCTCCCGCCCCATGGCCCTTACGTCATCCACCTTGATGCGGATCGTCTTCCCCGACGCGCTGGCCATGAGGAATTCTTCATCGGGGTTTACCTCCCGCACTTTGATCAGAGCATCATCGTTTTTCAGCGTCAAAGCCCTAAGCCCCGACCGTCTTACAGTGGAAAACTCTGAAATAGGGGTTCTCTTGCAGATACCGTTCTTAGTAACGAAGAACAAATCGCCTTCTGCCTCGTGGGCCACGCGGATTAAAGCAGTAACCCGTTCGTCTTCGGCCAATTGAACCAATCTGGAAACCAGGTAACCCCTGGCCTGCTTACCCGCTTCGGGTATATCGTACACCCTCAGCCAGTAAGCTTTACCCTGGGTTGTGAACAACAGTAACGATTCCCTCGTGGTCACCGTGAGCACCCGATCCACTTGATCCTCATCTCGGGTTTGCATGGCAGTGGCCCCAATTCCACCCCGCCTTTGAGAGCGGTAAACAGAAAGGGGCATTCGCTTGATATAGCCCATCCCGGTGAGAATCACTGTAACTTCCTCTTCGTGTATGAGCTCCAGATCGGAAACCTCGTCTACCTTTTCAATAATCTTGGTTCGTCTTTCGTCGGCAAAGGCTTTGCGAACGTCCTTCAATTCTTTCTTTATGATCCCCATGACCATGACCTCGGACGCAAGGACAGCCCTGAAGTATTCGATTTCCTTCAAAAGGGCTTCCCTTTCCTGCAAGATTTTGTCTCGCTCCAAGCCTGTCAGGCGTTCAAGCCTCATATCCAAAATCGCCTTTGCCTGTATCTCATCTAGTCCAAATCTTTCGATCAATCTGGTTTGGGCGGCTTTACCGTCAGGCGAAGACCTGATTATGCTTATGGCCTCATCTATATTGTCTAGCGCTATGGCCAGTCCTGCCAAAATGTGGGCGCGTTCTTCAGCTTTTCTTAATTCGTACTGGGTTCGTCTCACGACCACATCTTTTCGGTGCATAAGGTAGTACCAAAGCATATGCTTTAGTTGCAGAACCTTGGGCCTTTTGTCCACCAATGCCAGCATGATGCCGCCAAAGCTGGTCTGAAGAGAAGTGTGTTTGAAAAGTTGGTTTAGAACCACTTTTGCCTCTACATCTTTGCGAACCTCTATAACAACCCTGAGACCTTCGTTTTTGTCGCTTTCATCGCGCAAGTCGGTTATGCCCTGTATCTTTTTGTCTCTAACCAAGTTCGCGATAGATTCAATCAGTCTTGCTTTGTTAACTTGATAGGGCAACTCGTCCACATAAATGACCTGTTTGCCGTTCTTTTGCTCTTCGATTCTGGTTTTTGCACGAAGCGTCAAAACCCCGCGGCCGGTACTATATAAGGAACGTACGGCCTCTGTGCCCACAAGCAAACCGGCTGTGGGAAAATCAGGGCCCGGGATATACCGCATAAGTTCCAGGGAACTCAGGTCGGGTTCATCTATGAGCGCCACAAGTGCGTCTATTACTTCTCCCAGGTTATGGGGTGGAATGTTGGTGGCCATACCCACCGCGATTCCGGCCGAACCATTGATCAAAAGGTTTGGTACCCTAGACGGCAGCACCGTGGGTTCCTTTAGCGATTCGTCGAAGTTGGATGCCCAGTCCACAGTGTCTTTGTCGATGTCCGCCAGATGCTCTTCGGCTATTGTAGCGAGCCTTGCCTCGGTGTACCTTTGAGCGGCCGCCGGGTCGCCGTCTACTGAACCGAAGTTGCCGTGGCCGTCAACAAGCTGATATCGCATGTTAAAGGGCTGGGCTAATCTCACCAAAGCATCGTAAATGGCCGATTCGCCGTGCGGGTGATATTTGCCCATTGTTTCCCCGACGATTCTTGCCGATTTTTTATGCGGTTTGTCGTGCCTAAGTGACAAATCGTCCATGGCAAAAATAATCCTGCGCTGCACGGGCTTAAGGCCATCGCGCACATCAGGGATGTGGCCCAACCCCACGGCCTGACCCCTGC
>CAYPVF010000017.1:0-15611 GCA_964414105.1 uncultured Eubacteriales bacterium | reverse complement strand
TCGCGCACATCAGGAAGCGCCCTGGACACAATAACGCTCATAGAGTAATCGATGTACGACCGTTTCATCTCGTCTTCTATGAGAGTTTCGACAACTCTTGGGGTAGTTTCGTCCATATGAGGCCCTCCTAGGCTATAGTGTCAAGGTTTTTGACCAGGTGCGCATTCTTCTCAATGAACTGTCTCCTGGGTTCGACCTTGTCGCCCATGAGGACTGTAAACACCTCGTCAGCCTCGATGGCGTCTTGAATTCTGACTTGCCGAAGCGTTCTTTGGTCTGGGTCCATAGTGGTTTCCCAAAGCTGATGGAAATCCATTTCCCCCAAACCTTTGTAACGTTGCAGGCTTATACCTTGCCGACCCGTTTTGGATAGGTATGCTTCAAGTTCTTCGTCAGAATTGAAGTAGTTCTCAGATCGGCCGCGTTTCACAAGGTATAAGGGCGGTTGGGCGATATATAAAAAGCCGTTTTCGATAAGACCGGGCATATATCTGAAGAAAAAAGTCAAAAGCAGGGTGCAGATATGGCTGCCATCAACGTCAGCGTCAGTCATAATGATAATTTTGTGGTATCTGGCCTTACTTATATCAAATTCGTCGCTTATGCCTGTCCCTATGGCCGTTATCAGGGAACGAATCTCCTCGTGGGCCAGCGCCCTGTCTAGCCTGGCTTTTTCAACGTTGAGGATTTTTCCCCTAAGCGGTAGGATAGCCTGGAAATGCCTGTCTCGGCCCTGTTTTGCCGAACCGCCGGCCGAATCGCCTTCCACCAAGAATAACTCCGCTTGTGCCGGATCTTTGGTAGTACAATCCGTAAGCTTACCTGGTAACGAAGTAATTTCCAAAGCGCCTTTCCTTTTTGTAAGCTCCCTGGCCTGTCTTGCAGCTTCTCTGGCCCTGGCAGCCACAATGGCTTTTTGGGCGATAGTGCGTACGAGAGGCACTTTGTCCTCAAAATAGGTGTTTAGCATCTCTGTAACAGCTGCTTGAACGATGCCCGCGACTTCTGAATTGCCAAGCTTGGTTTTGGTCTGGCCTTCAAACTGAGGGTCGCCCACTTTTACGTGCAAAACGGCCACAATGCCCTCTCGAATATCTTCGCCGGTAAGATTTGAATCCGCCGCTTTCAGCACCCCGGCCTTTCTGGCCACATCGTTAATAACCCTGGTAAGCGCCGCTTTGAAACCTGTTTCGTGGGTTCCGCCCTCGTTGGTGCGAATAGTGTTGGCAAACGAAAGAAGGTTCTCGGCATAACCGTCGTTATATTGAAATGAATAGTCGATATCCACATCATCGCGCCGGGTAGTACCCGAAATAGGCGGCTTGTGCAAAACGGTTTTGTTCTTGTTCAAAACCCCCACAAATTGCTCTATACCACCATCGAACTTGTAACTGATTCGTTTTTCGTTTCTTTCGTCGTACAGGTTAATTTCGAGACCCGCGTTCAGATATGCCAATTCTCGAAGGCGTATTGAGACTGTTTCAAAATTGAAGTTAACCTCGTCGAATATTTCATCATCCGGCAAAAACCTGGTTTTGGTTCCTGTCTCCTTGGTGCTGCCGATTCGTTTAAGGGGTACAACTGTTTTCCCGCGTTCAAAACGAATTAGGTGAATACCGCCATCAATTTTCACGGTTACTTCCATAAACCTGGAAAGAGCGTTAACAGCGGACACTCCCACCCCGTGCAGCCCGCCTGAGACCTTATAGGCCCCTCCCCCGAATTTTGAACCCGCGTGCAGCCGAGTCATGGCCACTTCCACAGCCGGCATTCCTACCTGGGGGTGAAGGCCTATGGGTATGCCCCGCCCATTGTCTTCAACAGAGGCCGTCCCGTCCTTCCAAAGAGCCACATCGATCTTGGTGCAAAAGCCATTTAGCGCTTCATCGACGCTGTTGTCAATTACCTCATAAAGGCAGTGGTGCAGCCCTTGGGTCGCGGTAGTGCCAATATACATACCAGGGCGGCGCCTGACGGCTTCCAACCCTTCAAGAATTTTAATTTGTTGAGCGTCATAATCTTCTCGGAGCCCGGTGCTTTCGGTCAAATACTCCACCTCTCAAGCATTCTAGCATATCGCATGGTCGCAAGCGAACTTACGTTTGGGAAAAAGTCTTTTTGATGCTTTTGAGAGACCCCGGAAGCAAATACATCTTTTCCGAAGTCAGCAGCAAAACCCCCGTACCCAAATTTTTGTCCACAAGGAAACCGTGGGCACGAGCGTAACTTGCCATCTCTTTGTTGTAGGAAGATTCCTTTGCGCGATCCCAATCCATAGCAAGGATAACAGTGGATGTGTCAACGACCTGATCGCCTTTTAGCCATACCAAGCGCATAGGAAACCCTCCTCTCCTTTTGAATAAGGCTAACCAACCGTTTGCCCAAAGCTTTTTGTAACTCCTCCTGTTTCATGTCATCCATCCTTGTACCCGATCTTAAGGAAGCCAATTTCCTTATGTATTCAACTGTTTCCGTTTCCTCTGATCTTTTTGCCGCAGGTTGCATGAGCCTAGACACGACGGCCGACATCCATCTTGATTCCAATTCGTGCTTTACTCTTTCAACAACCCAAGGGTCGTCTATGCTACAACCCCTGCAAATGCTTCCCACAGAATGCCAGGGTTCTATTTCAAGTAAGGCGATCGCACAATTATAGTCCCTTAATTCCCGCTTTGCTTTACAGAAAGGGCACTGACCCTTGTTTTGCGGATACATGAAGCCGCATTTATCACAAGCGATAAATCCGTGGGCCAGTAATGAGGCCTTACGTTCATCCATTGTGTCCCGTAGAGATTTTAAAAGTGAAGCAAGATTTTTCTGACCAGCCTTTGCCGCGCTTTTGTTATACGGCTTTTTGGAAACCAAAAAGGCTTTTTTTATTTTGTGTGCTTGGTTGCCATCAACGGGTTTATTTCCCGCTGTAGCGTGCCATAAATTTTCGGAGAAGCGTATTTCCCGGAAATAACTGCCTCCCAACGCTTTATTGGCTTGAGTAAGTATAAACCTACTCATTAACGACAGTTCTTGCGACCACACCGAAGACGCGGTGGCCACATATAAGACGTCGCCATCTATTCGCCTGGGATGGGCATGCTTAGATAGTTTCCCCACAAGCTTTGGCCATATGGCGTATAACTGATATTTTCTGGCTTTTTCGAACAAACCCAAATCATCCAAGCTTTGTGTCAGTATGTTATCTAAATTTGTGGGGTACTGCATTGGGAAACGCCTCCGAGGTTTATTGACGCTACTTTCGGGCCACAGTGTCGTGGGCTACGCTATATGTTTTGAAACTTCCACTGGTTAACCATATTGGGTCGGTTGATGTCAACAATATCTGGTGGCCGAAGTCATGCAAAGAAATCACTTTAGATCGCCTGCTTTCATCCAATTCCGAAAACACGTCGTCTAGAAACAAAGCCGGCTTTACCGAAAATTTGTCCTCCAAAACCTTGGCTTCCGCCATGCGCAGCGCCAAAGCTACGCTTCTTTGCTGGCCTTGTGAGCCGAAATAGCGCACAGGCTTGCCTTCCAAAGACACGCACAAATCATCTCGGTGCGGGCCAATCATGGTTATCCCTCTTCTTCCTTCCTCTTTCCTGCATTCTTCCATTTTCTTTTCAAAAACGGAACTTATTTGTTCTTTATCGGCCGGTAAGTCTCCTACAGAGGATTCATAATTTACGCCGCAATCTTCAAGGGAAATGAACCGATATGTTTTGCTGATGTGATCCACTAAAGAATTCAACAGGCTCATCCTGTGGGCCAATACTGTTGTACCTGCCCTTAAGAACATCTCGTCAAGCTCATCCAAAGTTCTTTTCCAGTAAGAGTCGTAGGCTACCTTTTTCAAGGTTTTATTTCGCCTAACCACGATATCTTCGTAACGAGATAAATCCTTTTGATAGCCCGGTATCACTTTTGAAAAAAGCATATCCAAATACCTTCTCCTAAGAGAAGAACCTTTTTTCACTATGTAAAGGTCATCCGGTGAAAAATAGACACATGGAAAAGCCGATATAAGGTCGGCTCTATTTGCGGGCTGGTCGTCCATTTGGATTTGTCGCCTAAGGGCCGGATATACAGTTGTTTCGATTTTTATGTATTTCGGACCTACACCTTCCAGTCTCCCGCCCACCTGGAACTTGGATGAACCCCATCGCGCCAAATCGGCCTCCCTTTCAGCGCGTAAGGAGCTTAGCGTGGATAAATAGTAACAAGCCTCGAGAAGGTTGGTCTTGCCTTGAGCATTGTTTCCGTAAAAAAGGGACACTCCTGGTTCAAGCTGTAACTCTAGATTCTGGTAGTTTCTGAAATCCCTAAGATACAAAAAAACCAGGGTCAATTAGAATGTCCCCTTTGGGCTCGACATGGGCATAACCACATATGTGGATTCAACCGGTTCTTTGCCTTCCTCTTCCGCCACTGGTTCAAGTTTCATCGGGCTCACCTGGCCTGATATACCCATGAAAGTGTCGCCGCTTTGGATTTTACCCAATGCTTGCAGCATATATCGGTGCTGCACCCAAATTTCTGTGTCATCCCCTGTTATAACGGCAGGCACGTTTTCTTCCATTCGTCCCTTTTCGGCTGACCCTGCTTTTATCGTCAAGATCCCCGCATGCTTGTTCACAATTATCCTCATTGCCCTATCTTCTTCGCTTGCGACTATGGCAGCCCTAGCAGACGCCCTCAACAACGCCTCGGTGGGTACTCGCACCGTCGAAGAAAATGCCTTGGGGATGACCTGTTCGTACGAATAGTATTGCCCGTCGATGAGGCGAGAAAAGAACGACATAGATTTAGTAGTGAAATAAATGTGGTTTTGCGCCAAAGTTAGTTCAATTTCACCGTTGTTGTCAGTGTCAGAAAGCCGTGAAATGTCTTGCAGCACAGTGGCAGCCATAATGGCCCGTGCATCTTGAGTCGCCGCGTCGCATCTGGCCCTGGAAAGAGCAAATTGATCGGTGCTGACCACAACCAATTTTCCGTCTTTGAATTCTAATAGACACGCACCCCATAAAGGACGGGCCGGGTTGGTAACGGCGCAGGTTGCGCCGACTTTAACTACCTCTCTAAAAAGATCTGTTTTCAGTACAATTTTGTTTCCGCTTTGGCTTTCAGGCCATCTGGGAAAATCATCGGCAGGAACAGCATTTAGAACCATTTCCGAACCCCCGGCCTTAACTATTAGAGCCCAAGCCGATTCATCTAAGGACAAATTAACGTCTGTGGACGAAATCGTTTTGATAACGTCTTCCAAAATTCTGGAGGAAACGACTAAGGCACCTGATGAGGACACTTCGGCAGGTGCGGAAACTCTAACACCCCAATCAAGGTTGGTACCTGAGAAAACTAAACCATCGGAAGTGGCTTCGATTAAACAACCTTTCATGGCGGGAACTGTTGTTCTTGACGGAACAGGGCGAGAAGCAGTTTGTACTAACCATGAAAGAACATCTTTTTGAATAGTTACGTTCAAGGCTCGTTTCCTCCCTTTCTATACTAATTCTTCTCTGTGGATTATATAAAATAGCAGTAGTAGTAGGGTCTGTGACTTTGTTAATAAGTACTGATTCTAACAGTTAAGCCGTTGTTCCTTCCGTGTTGACTATTTGTGGATGGTCTGTGGACAGGTGTGGATAAGAAAAGATCTTCCCGATATAGATTGTTTTGTCCACAAGTTGTTAACAGGCCTGCCTATGTAATCCACAATTCTTTCAACAGAATAATCCACAGACGCTTAGGACTTAGATATCCTTTCGCTCAGTTCATGGAGCGTCTCGTCAAGGGATGGGTCGACTTTTCTTTGTGTCTGCAGTTTGTCAAAAGCATGCAGAACCGTAGTGTGATCTCTGCCGCCAAATTCCTCCCCTATGCGAGGCAAAGACGAATCGGTCAAAGTTCGGGATAGATACATTGCTACCTGACGCGGGAAAGCAATGTTGCGAGTGCGCTTTTTGGCGGTAAAGTCCGAAAGCTCGATGTGATAAAAAGCTGCCACTGTTTTCTTGATGGTGTCAATAGTGATAGGGATTTGTCTTTTGTCAGGCAGCAAATCTTTCAATACAGCTTGGGTTACTTCTACTGTGACATCTCGCCGATGCAAGTCCGAATACGCCAAAACACGTATTAAGGCGCCTTCAAGCTCACGAATGTTGGATGGTATGCGCTCGGCAATAAACTGACAAACCTCGATTGGGACGTCACGTCCTTCGATTTCGGCTTTTTTGCGTAGAATGGCCATTCTTGTCTCAAGGTCCGGAGGCTGAATATCGCATATAAGGCCCCATTCAAAACGAGTACGCAGACGGTCTTCCAAAGTAGCAATTTCTTTCGGCGGCCTGTCCGAGGAAATTACAATTTGTTTGGAGGCCTGGTGCAAAGCGTCAAACGTGTGGAAGAATTCTTCCTGGGTGGACTCTTTTCCGGCGACAAACTGAATATCATCAACGAGCAAAAGGTCTACGCCCCGGTAACGATTGCGAAAATCTTGGGTGCTGCCCTCTTGAATAGCCATGATGAGGTCGTTTGTGAAAGTCTCCGATGAAACATAACAGACGCGCATCTTGGTGTGATGGGCTAAAACGTAATGCGCGATAGCCTGCATAAGGTGTGTTTTTCCTAATCCTACCCCACCGTAAAGGAATAAAGGGTTATATGTTTTAGCGGGGTTTTCGGATACAGCGTATGCCGCGGCGTGGGCAAATCGGTTGGACGCCCCCACGATGAAATTTTCAAAGCTATAGCGCGGGTTGAGCCCTTTTACATATTGGGAAATATCTTCAACGGGTTTTCGCCTTCGCGCGGGCAGCAGTTGGGTATCTAAAGGGAACAACGTTCCAGGCACAGCTTTGGCTTGGGCGACGACTGTGAAATCGATGCTGCATTCGACGCCATAAGCTTCATTCCAGGCCTCCTGAAGCTCGCTTTTATAGTGGGACTCGATCCAATTTTTCGCGAACTCGCTAGGCACCGAAACAGTTAAAGAATCACCCCGAAGACCTTCGGGCCGGGTTTCCTTAAGCCAGTTTAGGCTAGGACCCGCAAGCCGTGTGGAGGCTATTTTTAGGGTATCAGCCCAATAGACATCTAAAGATTTTACCATTCACAAACCCACCGTTTCATGTTGGTTACAAATACACAAAGACTGCATCAATAAAACCGAGATTATGCGTTTTTGTATAAGAATTTGATATGTGTTTTGCCTTTGTTCTGCTGGAAGAATCTCCTCTATCTTGGGATTCGGAATCTGGCGCTATTCGCATAGAAAACTCACAGGTTATGCACATACTTATCAACAGGTGTGGATAAACCCTTGCTACACCTGGCTTTCTTCCGCTGAAAACTATATCAGGGGCAAGGTACAGAGACAACGGAACTAGTGTACGAATAACGGGGAAAAGCGATAGTCAATACTAGTAAACACCTGTATAATAGCGGTTTATTGACACTGGTTTTTCGCTAAGATATAATTCTTTGGACTCTTGGAGCAAAGTTCCAGCAGTCATTTAGGAGGAGAAGCACCATGAAACGAACATATCAACCGAAACGCCGAAAAAGACACAAGACTCACGGTTTTCTTATAAGAATGTCCACCAGTTCCGGGAAAAAAGTTATTGCCAGACGTCGGTCGCGCGGCAGGAAGGCTTTATCGGTTTAAGGCGTACAGAAATGAGGCTTTTTTTTGGTACTCAGAAGGATACCGGCGCCAACCTATCGTAAGGTATACGATGAAGGCCGTTCCGTAAGCGATAGACGGTTAGTGTTGTACTACCTACCAGAAGAAGAAATGAAGTTTGGAGTAAGCGTTTCTAAACGTCTGGGTAAAGCCCATGTACGCAATAGGCTGAAAAGAAGAGTAAAAGAAGGCTTCCGCCTCATTGTTCCTGAAATAAAGAGGGGCGGACAAATTGTATTCATTGTACGGCGCGGTTCGGTGGCAAGCACCTTTTGGGATTTGTGCAAGTCAATGAGAGGCCTGTTGAATAGGATGGAGCTCCTGAATGGCTAAAAAGTGCCTGCTTTTTCTCATAGAACTGTATCAAACTTACATTTCACCCCTGAAGGGTCGAACTTGTCGGTATTACCCCACATGTTCCCAATACGCTAAAGAAGCTATCATGATCCACGGTCCTGTAAAAGGCCTTTTTCTTGGGTTTTGGAGGCTTCTTCGATGTAATCCTTTCTCCTATGGAGGGTACGATCCTGTCCCGTCCTCGCGGGAGGAAAGGCCCACGAGGCCGAGGAGGTTCGGTGAATGTCATACGTAACCAACGTCATGATCGCGGTTTTAGATTTTGTCCATGGATTTACCGGTAGTTGGGGGCTGGCCGTTATAGGATTAACTATAACAGTTCGCTTGGTAACTCTCCCCCTTACTATCATGCAAGCCCGTTCAAATCAGGTAATGGCAATTATCACGCCTGAACAAAACAGGTTGCAGAAAAAATACAAAGACGACCCGGAACGGCTCAATATGGAAATTATGGAGCTTTACCGAAAGTATAAAGTGAGCCCGTTTTCCAGTTGTCTTGGTCTAGTCATACAGTTTCCCATAATTATCGCGATGATAAGGTCTTTTGACGCTCACCCGGTGCTGAAGACCGCCACTTTTTTTCGTCTGGAGCTGGGGAAACCCGGGACCTGGCCACTAGTTGTGGCCGCCATCTTGAGCACGTACCTTGCCATGCGGTTTTCACCGTCTATGGCCAGCGGTCAGCAGCAGGCGGGTAATCAAAATGTGACCATGTTACTCATGCTTGGGATGATGGCGTTTTTTGCCCGAAAGTACTCTACAGCAGTTTCGGTGTACATCATCACGGCTAACTTGGTTGGGGTGTTAGAGCGTTTAGTGGTGCCTCGTTTCTCTGCCGCCCCGGAAGGAGCAAGCCCTAAATGAAAACTATCGAAACCACCGGCCGGACTGTTCAGGAAGCCGTAGACGCGGCAACAGAAGAATTGGGGGTCGCCGCTGAAGACATTACTGTTGAGGTTATTTCAGAGGCTTCGCGGGGATTTTTAGGAATAATAGGCGGGCGTGACGCCAGGGTCAGGGTTACTGTAAAAAGACAAAAAATAGATTTGGCAAAAGAATTTCTTCAGGGAATCACAGAAAGAATGGGTGTTGGGGCTTCTATCGAGACCTTAAGCGCAAAAGATAGGATTACGTTGAACGTTGTAGGGGACGATATGGGGGTCCTTATTGGTAGAAGGGGTGAAACCCTCAGGTCTCTGGAGCTACTCACAAGCCTGGTTTGTGGGTCGGGTGTAGGGGACGGGAAACGTATTTTTGTGGACGTGGCAGGGTATAGGATGCGTCGGGAGCGCGAATTGTCCAATTGGGCCCAGAGTGTGGCGAGGCGGGTCAAAAGGATGGGCAAGAAGGTAACCATGGAACCTATGGATGCCAGAGATAGAAGGATAATTCATGTAACGCTACAAGACGAGCCGGGAATTTGTACCTATAGCGAGGGCGAAGATCCATTTCGCCGCGTGGTTGTGGGCCTAAAGGAAGAGGAGTCTTCTTCTAAGGGCGCAAACGTTCGATAAAAATATCCATGTGCTTAACAGGAAATGAAGACCCCGGGGATTCTCCGGGGTCTTGTGCACTTGCGGGAGTTTTGGGGTGAAAACGTGGCAGATACTATTGCAGCGGTGTCAACACCGCCCGGCAGGGGCGGCATCGCAGTTGTCAGGATCAGCGGACCGCAGGCTGTAAGTGTGGCCGCGGGCTTGGTATCGTTGCGGTCGGGAAGGGGCCTCAAGGATGTGCCGTCTTGGTCGGTATCTTTGGGTCACGTGCTTAACGCGGATGGGACGTTTTTGGACGAGGCGCTAGTTGTGGTAATGCAAGCTCCCAGATCTTACACGGGCGAAGACGTTGTAGAGATACAATGCCACGGGGGCCAGTTGGTGTCCCAGA
This sequence comes from uncultured Eubacteriales bacterium, assembly GCA_964414105.1. Taxonomy (GTDB): domain Bacteria; phylum Bacillota; class Sulfobacillia; order Fermentithermobacillales; family Fermentithermobacillaceae; genus JAXGZG01. The sequence goes on along the minus strand of CAYPVF010000017.1, from coordinate 5,686 downwards.
AAGTTTTGGCCGGAGCAATGTCTTTGGGCGCCAGATTGTCCTCCCCGGGGGAGTTCACACGGCGGGCCTATCTTTCTGGCAGGATTTCTTTGGAGCAGGCAGAAGCGGTGGCGGATGTAATCTCAGCCGGCTCTGAAAAAGCCTTGGTTCAAGCGGGCAGACGGCTTAAAGGCGAATTAGGTTCGCTTGTGTCTTCTTGGGAAACCAGGCTAGTCGATATCTTGGCTGAGGTGCAGGGCGCGTCAGATTTTCCTGAAGACATCCCAATGGATCATCCTGTGAAGGACCAGGTAGCCAGAGTGTATGAAGATTTGGCGGCTTTTGTCGGCCAAGCACCTTTAGGGTTGGCACTGAACCAGGGTATAGATGTCTGTCTGGTTGGGCGGCCTAACGCCGGAAAATCTTCTTTGTTTAACGCTTTGGTTCGGCAAGATAGAGCCATAGTCACCGATATACCGGGCACCACAAGAGACGTACTCATGCAGCGCACCGAATGGGATGGGGTTCCGGTGACACTTCTGGACACAGCAGGTCTCCGGCAAACATCTGAAGTGGTCGAGGCCATAGGTGTGGGAAGGGCCGAAAAAGCGGCGTCATCATCTGAGGTTATTGTTTATGTTGTGGATGATGCGGACGGGATTTTGGCGGAGGACGAGCACTGGCTTGGAAAATGGCAAGATAGGCGGCTCGTTTTGGCCATCAATAAAGTGGATTTGGGCCAAGGCCGTGGTTTATCCGACGTTTTGCGGGGCTACCCCCAAAAGGCTTTCGTCAAGGTATCTTGCGTAACCGGCCAAGGGCTAGTGGATTTGCGGGAACAGGTGGTTCGGTGGTTTCAATCACCGGGCATGGTCGACATGGTAATGCCCGGTTCGGCAAGGCAAGTGGACTGCATTAAACGTGCTTCGCGCTGGCTGCAACAAGCTTTGAACGAACTTGAGGCCGGGTGGACTGAGGATGTGGTATGTTTTTCTTTGGAAAACGCCCTTAAGGCCCTAAACAAATTAACCGGAACCGACGCGGCAGAGGCGACTTTGGACCGGGTGTTCAGTCGATTTTGTGTTGGAAAGTAAGAGGTGAAACGTTTGGCGCACGACAGTGCCGATATAGTGGTTGTGGGCAGCGGACACGCCGCGGTAGAAGCCAGCCTGGCAGCGGGCCGAATGGGTTTCTCTGTCATTATGGTGACTTTGAATCCCAAAAATATTGCCGGTATGCCATGTAACCCCTCCTTGGGGGGCCCCGGTAAAGCCCAGCTTGTATCGGAGATAGATGCCATGGGCGGGGAGATGGCCTTGGCGTGCGACGAGGCTACACTGAACCTTCGCATGTTGAATCAATCCAAGGGCCCCGCTGTACAGTCGTTACGGGCGCAGGTAGACAAACGAATGTACGCTAAGCACATGCTTTTTGCATTGGACTCCCTTGCTATCTCTATTGTAGAAGGAAACGTCGAGAGGGTGCTTCTCAATGCCCAGGGGCAGGCGGCGGGAGTCTGCTTAACCGGCGGAAAGACTATAAGTTCCAAAGCAGTCATCCTTTGCACCGGAGTGTACATGGAAGGCCGGATAATCCGCGGTAAAGAAATCGAGGCCTCGGGGCCTTTAGGGGAACCTCCCTCCCACGGTCTCTCAGCGTATTTGGCAAGCATAGGGCTTAAAATCAATCGTTTCAAAACAGGCACATCGCCAAGAATTCAAAGAGACACCATCGACTGGAGCAGGCTTTCTTTGGAAGAGGGCAGCCAGAAACCGCACGCTTTCTCTTTCATGTCAAAGCCGCGCGTTTGGGACTATCGGGTGTGCTACTCAACGTATACAAATTCCAAAACGCATGAAATTATCAGAAATAACGTTTGGCAAGCGCCCCTTTTTGACGGCACCATTCATGGTACAGGCCCCAGGTACTGTCCTTCTATCGAAGACAAAATTATGCGGTTTCCCAAACGTGAACGCCACCAAATTTACTTTGAAATAGAGGGCAATGAAGGTGATCTGGTTTATCTTCTGGGCCTTTCAACTAGCCTTCCTTTGGATGTCCAACACAAAATGGTGCGGAGTCTGCCAGGTTTGGAAAACGCAGAGATAGTTTATCCGGGTTACGCTATTGAATATGATTATATTGAGTCCTCGGAATTGAAGCCTACGCTTGAGCTTAAGGCGGTGCCTGGCTTGTTTTCGGCCGGCCAGATAAACGGGACCTCCGGGTATGAGGAGGCTGCCGCCCAAGGCCTTCTGGCGGGCGTGAACGCGTGCTCTTATCTAGATGGCAAAGAGCCGGTTGTGCTTGAAAGAGACCAGGCGTATATGGGTGTGCTGGTGGACGATATTGTCAGTACCTGTATAGGCGAGCCCTACAGGATACTGACATCCAGGGCCGAATATCGGCTGCTTTTGCGTCAATCAAACGCTGACTTTAGGCTGACCCCGGTTGGGCGGAGCATCGGGTTGGTAGACGACGTTCGTTGGCGCAGATTCCAGGCCAAACAAGAAGCTATTGAAAGAGGCCGAAGTCTCATTGACAACAAAGTATCTGGGCAACTCGTGAGGGATTTGTTGAGGAACCCTAAGTATTCGTTGGGGCAGTTTGTAGAAAGGTTCCCCGAACTTGGTGAATTGCCGCAAGATGTTTTTGTTGAGGTCGAAATAGAGGCCAAATATGCCGGTTTCATCAACAGACAAAAAAGGGAAGCCGCAAGGCTTAAAAGATATGTTGGCAAAACAATCCCGGCGACACTTGATCTTTCTTATATTTCCGCCTTGTCCCGAGAAGGGCGGGATAAGCTTTTGAGGCATAGACCGTCGACCATAGGGCGGGCGGTTGAAATCGGCGTCTCCCCTTCCGACGTTCTTGTGCTGCTGTCGTACTTGGGTGAGGGGAAAAAGGGGGCATCGGACTCGCGTGAATGAAATGGAAAGGGAAGTAATGGTGTCCAAAGGGATGCTCGCTTTCGTGGCGTCACTTAACGATATGAAGCTAACGGTGTCTACCTCAACCCTGAAAGCTATTAAGTCGTGGCTTGATTTTTATTATAGGTGGGCAGGGCGGCGTGTAGTTGGTTATGAAGAGCCAGAACTTGTCGCAATAAAGCTTTTGGCCGACTCGTTTGCATATCAAAAAGCCAATGTTGTGAAGGGCTGCTGTTCGGCGGTTGATTTAGGGAGCGGTAACGGTTGGCCCGGCCTCGCGCTTAACTTAGACAACGCCGATTGCGAAGCAACCTTGTTGGATTCAAGAAAAGGTGCTTGTGATTTTATGAGAAAATTCGTTCGGGAGACAAAGCTTTTGGGAGTTAATGTGCTGGAAACTCGTGTGGAGGATCTATACGGCAAGGCTTCGGTTGCCGAAAGTTTCGATGTTGCGGTGTCTCGCGCTATGGCAAGACCATCAATTGTGCTAGAACTTGCGTCGCCTCTTGTCAAAGTGCACGGAAAAGTTGTGCTATGGCTAAGCCTGGAGCAGGGGGAATTGGCGGCAAAGGTACCTTTATTGGACGATATAGGGTTTCTTCTTACGCGAATTTTGAGGTATCATCTTCCTTATGGGCATGGGGACAGAAGCCTTGCTATATACAGTAAGCTCAAAAGCGTCAAACCAAGGGCTTTCAGGGGCTACGCAAATATCAAACGAAAGCCGTTGTTTTAAGCTCACCTTGGGGCAGGAAGAACTTGCCATATACTAGAAGTCTACGCCGGGGGTGAGCGCGTCGGTAGGCACTTTATTTGACAGATTTCCCGTCCGCCAGACGCCTGTGTCGTCTATAGATATGAGGGAAGGGGCATATGTCCCGGGGGGAATTCGTTCCGTAAGCAAAAGGGCGCTAAAGGATCTGGCAAGCGGGGACAGGGCTCCCATTTTGGTACGGCCTTTGGGCGAGAGATACCAACTAATTGTGGGGGATAACGAATTTCTGGCGGCGTTAGGACGCGGGCAAGAAACGATTCAAGTGTATGTTTGCGATGTTTCAGACATGGATTCGCTTCTGATAAGGCTGAGGGAAGCGGGGCAAAGGCAAGATTTGAACCCTATTGAAGAGGCTGAAATCATTCATGCCCTCAACAAAGATTACGGCATGACTCAGCAAGAGATAGCAGTACGTTGCGGGAAAGTGCAATCCACTATGGCCAATAAGCTCAGGCTTTTGAATCTTCCCGGTGAAATAGTCGAGACTGTGAGAACCGGTGGTATCGGCGAGCGCCATGCCCGCGCGCTTCTCAAGATTAAGGACGCCAGTAAGCTCATGGACTTATTTCAGCGTTGTGTAAGGTCGAAATTGTCAGCCACTGAAATTGAGGCTATATGTAAGATACAGGCAGGCGGGAGAAGAAGATCGTCGAACCGCCCTCATATAGGTGTAGTTAAGGACCCTAGAATATATCAGAACGCCCTTCGGAGCGTTGTCTGGCAGATGCAGAAGGCAGGACTGGATGCCGTGTGTGACGAAGACAGCGCACATGGGAAATGGGAGTTTCGGTTAACTGTAACTATCTCCGAGGTATAGACGGTTGTGAGGATATGTCAAAAGTCATAGCTATAGCCAATCAAAAGGGCGGTGTGGGAAAAACCACCACCGCCATAAATCTTGCCGCGTGCTTAGGGGAAAGAGGATGCTCTGTTTTGTTGGTCGATTTGGATCCCCAAGGTAACGCCACAAGCGGAGTTGGAGTGGATAGGCGGGGAGCCGGGCCCTATCTTTATGACTGCCTGGTAGGAGATGTTGAGCCTGTTGAAGCTTTGCGAGCCACCCAGTACCGTGGGCTTTGGGTTTTGCCTTCATCGTTGGATTTGGCCGGCGCCGATATTGAACTGGTCAATATCCCACAAAGAGAGACTAGGCTTCGACGAGTCATCGCAAAACTTAGGGACAATTACGATTATGTTTTTATCGACTGTCCCCCCTCTTTGGGGCTTCTCACTATAAACGCGCTCACGGCCGCTGATTCTGTGCTCATACCAATCCAATGTGAGTACTATGCCTTGGAGGGTTTGAGTCAACTACTTAACATTGTAAAGCTGGTCAAAGGGCGGTTGAATTCATCTCTTGAGCTTGAGGGCGTGCTCTTGACAATGTTTGATGGCCGGACAAACCTTTCCATGCAGGTTGCTGACGATGTTAAGAAATATTTCCGGGACAAAGTCTATTCCAGCGTCATCCCAAGGAATGTGAGACTATCTGAGGCCCCTTCTTACGGAAAACCCATTAACATTTATGATCCCAAATCCAGGGGTGCGGAAGTGTATCAGGATCTTGCAGAGGAGGTTTTAAGGCGTGGCCAGGAGGAGTCTTGGCAGGGGGATTGAGGCGCTTATCCCCGTGTCCGAAGAAGAAACAGCTTCACAAGGAGTCATTACTTTACACCCTAGGCAGATAGTCGCCGATCCTAACCAGCCCCGGCAGACTTTTGATGACGACCGGATGGACGAACTGGTCTCATCTTTAAGGGAACATGGGGTCATCCAGCCGCTAATTGTTCGGCAAATCGGGGAAACCTATCAACTGGTGGCAGGCGAAAGGCGTCTTCGTGCGGCTCTTGCGGCGGGAATTCAGGAAGTGCCGGTTGTTCTTCGAGAAATGGACGACAGAGAAGCCATGGAAATATCTTTGGTTGAGAACCTACAACGTGAGGATTTGGGCCCCATTGAACAAGCTGTGGCTTTTCAAAGGCTTGTGAACGAGTTTGGGCTT
>CAYPVF010000016.1:8749-20923 GCA_964414105.1 uncultured Eubacteriales bacterium | reverse complement strand
GCTGGAAACCCACATGGTACGGGCTTGAGACTTTTGGATATGTAGCTTTCCCTTGGGATGCTTATGTTTTGGATCGAGGAAGAATGATAGTGAACCCGATTCACCAGGGGTATCTCGACGTCTAAGAGGTGGTTTCTTATTGAGAGAAATGGAACGCATCACTCTTTTCAACCTAAAGGGCGATTGTGAAATAGAGGCATATATACAAGCGGGCAATACTCATTTAGGTGCTTTGGGGTTTACAGACCACGGGCAAAGGCACGCTAGGTTGGTGGCGGCAATCGCGGGGAATATTATGGACAGGCTCGGCTTTACCTCCAGAGAGCGAGAACTGGCAGAAATAGCCGGTTACTTGCACGATATTGGGAACCTGGTGTCTAGGCATTGGCACGCTCAAGTTGGGGCCGCCTTGGCAGAAAGGCTTCTGTCCTCTAGGGGCATGCCACCGGAAGAGATCGCTACTGTTATAGGCGCCATAGGAACCCACGATCCTGAAGACGCCGCCACTAGCGTGAACCCCGTGTCGGCGGCCCTTATTTTGGCCGACAAATCTGACGTACATCGCTCTAGGGTACGCAATCAAGACAAACTTTCTTTCGATCAGCACGACAGAGTGAACTATGCGGTGACCAAATCGTTTCTAAAAGTTGAACCTGATTCCAGGGTTCTAACCTTGCAGTTGGAGGTAGATACAGAGATTTCGCCTGTTATGGAATATTTCGAGATATTTTTAACGCGAATGTTAGCGTGCAAAAAAGCGGCAGAGTTTTTAAACGCCAGATTCGAACTGGAAATAAACCACGTCCGCTTGCTTTGATATTGGGGGTTTGGGAAGGGGAGGGCGGCTTTGAAATTTGTCGACGAGAAAGGCCGGATTTTCGGGAAGGTTAGCATTATCGATTTTTCCGTGATCATAATACTGGTTTTGGCGGTGGTCTGGTTCGGATATTCTATGTTAGTCAAAAACCTGAAAAACGACGTCGAAGCCAGGCAAGAGGAAACAGAGTTTGTCGTGGTTACCTCGAATATTCGGAACAGAACAGCTGAGGCTATCGCGAAATCAGACAAGATTTTTGAATTTAAAACAGGGGCTTGCATCGGGGAAGTAGTTGGCGTAACAACCGAACCAGCGTATATATGGTTGGTCGAAGGTGATGGAAGATGGAGCCAGACACAGGCCAATGACAGAGTTGACGCCTATGTGACTATAAAAGGCGTAGCGCGCATTGGAGACAATGTGATTACCGTAAGCGGAGTGGAGATCAGGGTTGGAGGCGGTTTGAGCCTGCAGACCAAGTATTCAGCTTTCCAGGGATTTGTCACGGATATGGACCTTAATCTAGGAGCCAAGGAATAGTGGGCGCAGGGTTACTGGCCAAGGCTCAAAAAGTGAGTTGCCTTTTCTTTTCCAGACTGGATATTGCCCTTGAAAATAGTTTTATAGCGGGAGCCTATACCAAAAAGGCAGTCAAGCGTTTTGCCTCGGCCAGCTTCTTGGCCGCGCGTATTGGCAGCCTTTTGAATTCTCCAAGTTCGTTATTGGGGATTATTTTGGCTTTGGGTGTGCTCTTGCCTACGCAAATTCAAATAGCGGGTGTGGGTTTCCTTGTTGTTTTGATGCTTTGGAAAAGCTGCGGAAGTAGCGCGTCTCAAACAAAAACCGCTCCCATGCCTTGGCAAGTTTCGGTGGCTCTTTTTGCTGTTTTTGTGTTTGCCCTTGGGGCTACTGTTTCATCGGTTACACCATGGGATAGCCTCAAATCGCTAGTGATTTGGTGCTTTAGCGGGGCCGTATTTTTGCTGGCCTACATATTTGCTGCCAAAGGTCAAGAGGACAGGGTTATTTGGCCAATACTCACTGGAATTAGCCTGTCCTCTGTTGTGGGTATTTATCAGCATCTTACCGGGTGGTTGCCGCCTCGTTCATGGTTGGACGAGAAGTTTGAAGAAGAAATCGTGCGTATTGTGGGGACATTCCAAAATCCCAACTATTTGGCTGAAATGATAGCGTTATGCCTGCCCCTTGCCATAGCTTTGTTGATAAAGACAAAGAATTTTAGGACAAGGGTATTGCTTTTGGGGTTTTGCTTTGTTCAATCGTTTGCTTTGGTCCTTACGTGGTCACGCGGGGCTTGGCTTGGGTTTATAGCATCTTGCGGGATCATGGCAATCATGTTTGACAAAAGGTTTTTAGTATTGGGTCTTGCTTTGGCTGTGTCTGTGGTTTCGGTGGCACCCCCTGTGCTTTTGCAGAGGCTGCTTTCGTCGTTTACTGTGAACGACAGTTCCAATAGTTACCGGATATCTATATGGCGGGGCGCCCTAGCCATTATGAAGAAGTATCTTTTTCGAGGTATAGGCTTGGGAAATCAGGCGTTTTTGGAGATTTACCCGGAGCATATGATCATCCAAACTCCGGCTCTTCATTCACATAGTGTGTACTTCCAAATGCTTATTGAGTTCGGAGTTTTGGGTTTCTTGGCTGTAATCTTTTTCCTTGGGACGATCTTTTTGTATGTGATTTCTACTGTTGTAAGGGTTAAGACAAAAGGGTGGGGAAGGTGGGTATCATTGGCTACCATGGTCGGCTGTTTGGCGGCTGTAGCCGGAAACCTTTTGCACGGCACAATCGAACATGCTTGGTACAATACTCAAGTCATGACTTTGGTGTGGGCTTGGCTGGGCATATGCTTGGGTTCGGCGGTTTCGTACCGGCATGAGGCGTGCAAACAATGAAGATTCTCCACATCATCACCGACACAAACTTCGGCGGGGCCGGGCAATACCTTTTGTATCTTTTGACCAAGCCGGCTTTCAATGGGGTTGAGGTTAAGGTGGCCTGCCCCGACGGCCAGTTAGCGGCGAGACTGGAAAGCGCGGGTATAGATAGGATTCCTATTTCCGGCAAGGACACGTCTTTCTCTTTTGGTTTGACTCTGGAGCTTCTTCGTCTTGTAAAGAAGACCAAGCCCGACATCGTCCACACCCATTCGTGCTTATCAGGCAGAATTTCAGCCAAATTGCGGCGCACACCCGTGGTTTACACCAAACACGGGCAAGTTCGGCCTGTTAAAGGGCGCTTAAAAAAGTGGTTCAACGGCCTTGTATCAGCCATGCTTTCCGACGGGATCATCGCTGTATCACAAAAAGTTTACCAAGAGCTTGTGGCTTCAGGGGTGAAATCTTCAAAAATGGTGTGTGTAGTAAATGGAGTCGATGTAAGCGCGTTCGCTCCTAAAGACACAAAGCCTTTTGCCGAATCCGGCCACAAAAACAATATCGTAGTGGGTACCGCTGCCAGGCTTGATCCCGTTAAAGCCATAGATGTATTGGTGGATGCGGCAAGGATGGTTATGAACTCCTTGCCACAGGCGCGATTTGTAATAGCCGGATCGGGTCCTATGGAAGACAGTCTGAGAGCGAGGATTCAAAACGCCAGGCTCGAGCCTTATGTAAAAATGGTAGGGTTTGTAGAAGATATGAGACAGTTTTTGTCCGAGCTAGACATATTTGTACTGTGCTCGCGGCAAGAAGGTTTAGGGCTGTCGGCTTTACAGGCCATGGCCGCGGGCTTGCCGGTGGTGGCAACCGAAGTCGGTGGGCTCCCCGAAGTTGTGGTACATGACGAAACAGGCTTTTTAGTGCCGCCCGGGGACGTCAAGTTTTTGGCCCAGGCCATAGTGAGGCTTGCCATAGACCCGGATATGGCGGCCCAAATGGGTACCGCCGGGCGTAACAGAGCAGAAGAGGTTTTTGATTCCGTGAAAATGGCCGAGAGAACGATGGATTTATATCACGCTGTTTTGAACTGAGCCTCATAAAGTTTTGCGTAGGTACCGCCGGTGTTCACCAATTCCTCATGGGAACCTTCCTCGGTTATTCGCCCGTCTTCCACGACTAAAATTCTGTCAGCCGACCTAATAGTTGATAAACGGTGGGCGATAATGAAACATGTCCGGCCCTGCAAAAGCTTCTTAATGGCGAGCTGAATAAGGCGTTCGGTTTCCGGATCTATGCTGGAAGTTGCTTCGTCCAGAATAAGAATTTTGGGATCTGCCAAAAGCGCCCGTGAAAAAGCCAATAACTGCCTTTGCCCGGTAGACAAATTGCTGCCGCGTTCCTTAAGTTCAGTATCGTATTTGTCGGGCAGAGCCTCAATGAATGGCCTCGCGTAAGCGGCTTCTGTCGCCTTTTCAATTTCATCTTGAGTGGCATCCAGTTTGGCAAATTTCAAATTGTCCATAATGGTGCCCGGGAAAATGAAAGTATCCTGAAGCACCATTCCCAGTTGGCTTCTGTACAGACCGAGCTCAAGCGTTTCTAACTCGTGCCCGTCTACCAGTATTCGACCTGTAGTAGGGCGATAGAACCTTGCTAAAAGGTTTACTACAGTGGTTTTACCGGCGCCCGTTGGCCCTACTAACGCCACGGTTTCACCCGGCCGGACGTTTATGTTCACTTGGTGGAGCACCGGTTCACCGGGTTTGTACTCAAAAGAAACGTTGTCAAACACAATTTTCCCTTGTAGGCTTTTCGGGCCAACGCTTGTATCAGGCGGCGTGCTCTCCTTTTCAAGGTCCAAAATACTGAAAACCCGTTCAGCGGAAGCCATGGCGGAAAGAATTTGGCTCCACACTCTGGAAAAAGTGGAGATGGGTTGCCAGAATTTCTGCAGATATGAAACAAAGGCTATAATCAAGCCTAAAGTAAGGGCTCCCCTTGCGTATTCTTTAGCGCCGTAAAGAATCACGATTGCCATACCGATGGCTCCGATGATGTCGGTGGCTTGCCAAAATATCTGCTCCAAGCTCATGGCTTTCATATAGGAACCGAAATATCTTTTGTTGCCCTTGGCAAATTTCACGCTGTTTGCCTTTTCGCGCCGATATGCTTGTATTACTTGTAGGCCCTGGACGGTTTCGTTAAGGTGGGCGTTAATCTCCCCCACGGCTTTTCTCGTGTCGCCCCAAGCGTTTTCCATGCCCCATCTGAACTTGGTCAACATCAAAACGAGAAAAGGTATGGTCACAAAAGTGAGAAGAGCCATTTTGACGTGGAGAAAAAGCATTATGGTGATTATGCCCGCAAGCGACACAAACTGGCTCAAAGCGTTAACCACACCCGAAGCGGCAAGATTTCCTATATGGTTAACGTCGTTGGTAAGGCGTGATACTATTTTTCCGACAGGCCTGTGGTCGAAAAAGGTAAAAGGAAGCCTTTGAACGTGGGAGAATAATTCCTGCCGAAGGTCGTACAGTATTGTTTGCCCGAGATAATTGACAGATCTTATTTGCACTTTTTCGCATGCGTACTGGATAAGCCGAAGTGCCAACATGAACCCCAGGACGTAGAATAGTTTGGTCTTGTCGCCTGTTTCAACTCCCTTATCTATGGCGAAGCCTAACAGAATGGGTTCCACCAAACCTATGGCAATGCCAACAAGGGTAAGGGATGCCGACAGAGTGACCGTTTTTTTGTAGGGGGATGCATATCCCAAGATTCTGGAAAAATGTTGTTTGTTGAACGGCCGTTCTTCTTCATCTTCTGTAAGGTCTAGATCATATTCCGCCATTTAGGCGCGCCCCCCAAGTTCAAGTGACAAAGCTTTGGGTACGTCTTCGTCGGCGAATTGGCTTTCAAAAAGGTTTCTGTAAAAACCGGGTACTGCCAGGAGTTCTCGATGGGTTCCTATTTGCCCAATCCTTCCGTCTTCCATAATGACGATTTTGTCGGCGCCCCTTATGGTGGACAGCCGTTTGGCTATGACAATGGAAGTTCTGTTTCTCATCACTTCGTCTAGCGCCTGTTGAATCAGATATTCGGTTTCAGTGTCTACACTGGATGTGGCCTCATCAAGGATCAGAATTTCAGGGTTCACTAGAAGCGCCCTAGCCAATGCTATTCTTTGTTTTTGTCCCCCTGATAACCCAATGCCCCGCTCCCCAACGGGTGTATCAAGTCCTGTAGGTAACTCGTTTATAAACTCCCACGCTTGGGCCAGGGACGCCGCCTTTTTCACTTCGTCTTCAGATGCCTGGGAATTCCCCAACGCGATATTTTCACCGACCGTAGCCGAAAACAGAAAATTGTCTTGCAGTACCACAGCCATATGCGCCCTTAAAGATTTAAGCTCGATCTCCCTTAGATCGTGGCCGTCCAGGGTGATAAAACCTGTGTCAGGGTCTAAAAATCGAGGCAAAAGATTCACCAAAGTCGATTTCCCGGAACCCGTTGTTCCCACTATTGCGACCCTCTCACCGGGCAAGATTTCTAGGTTTATGCAGTGCAGTGCCTCTTTTGTGTCCCCCGGGAAAGCAAAACTTACATTATGGAATTGAATGTGTCCCTCAACTTTGTCAAGCTGTCTCGGGTTCAAAACGTCCTTTATGGCCGGTTTCGCGTCCAGCAGTTCGAACAAACGGGGTGCGGCCGCAAGGGCTTGTTCCGCGTGGTTAACCAGCCATCCAAGCATGCGGGTAGGCCAAATCAAGCTCCAAATTAGGGTGTGAAAAGCCATTATTTCCCCCACAGTCATTTGGCCCGAAACAGCCAACAGACCGCCGTAACCCAAAACGACTATTGGTGAAATACTGCTGAGAAAACTCAAAGCAGGTTGGGCCACAGATTCGATTTCAGACCGTTTCATGTTGGCATCATAATGGTCGCGATTCTTGGATCCGAATTTTTCAGTTTCATAGGATTCCTTGGAGAACGCCTTTACGACACGGATTCCCGATACGTTTTCTTGAAGAGTTTCAGTCAGTTTTCCCATTCTCTCGCGTACATCTTTCCACGCCGGCCGAACGTTGTTGTCAAACCAGAAAACCGTTCGAATCATCAAAGGGAATACTGCCAGGGCGGCCAAAGTTAGGCGCCAATTCATGTTAAAAAGGAACGCGGCCACCACGACCATGGTAATGAGCATTTGGACCAAAAGAAGCGCGCCCCACCCTACGAAATTTTGAACAGCCTCAACGTCACTTGTGAGCCTAGACATAACCTGACCGGTGCCCATGCCCGGGAAGTAGGAAGGCGGCAACTCCTGCAGGTGATCGTGGATGGATTGCCGTATTTCATAGGTCACTTTTTGTCCCAAGAGCTCGGAAAAATACCATTGGGTAAAGTTTACTACTGCTTTCGCGGCCGCAATGACTACGAAACCCATGGCAAGTTTGAAAGAAAGGGCCATGTCTTTGGTTTCGAGCGCCACATCGATGATTCGCCTTATTAGAAGCCCGGGGGATACCTCAAGAAAAGCAGCCGCAATCATAGCCAAAATCACCACGATAATGGCAGGCCAGTGTGATTTCAGGTATTTCAGTAGTCGATAGAGATTGGACACAGTGATTCTCCTTGCATAAGCTGAACCCGTCTAGTTAATTGCCTGATTAAAGCGGTTTTAGCGGTGGATTTTCACCATTCCAACTCCCCGGAAGATTAAATGCGGACCAGAAGATACAATAACATATTATGGCTTTGGTAGCAAAGGACATGGATCAGTTGCACACCGTAGGTAGCTGATATAATTGGATAAGCATTTACTTGGAATGAGGGAGCCGTTTGTCGAAAAAGCGGATAGCCGAGGCCACCGTTGTCGTGGTGTTTTTAGGAATCGTTTCCAAGGTTCTGGGTTTTGCCAGGGAACAAATGATAGCAGTGTTTTTTGGCGCCACGGGCCGTACCGATGCTTATGTGGTCGCCAATATGATCCCTGTGTTGGTTACGGGGCTTTTGTCGGGCCCTTTGTCAACGGCGTTTTTACCGGTGTTCGCTTCAAAGGTTGCGGAAGGCGACGACAAAGAGGCCCAAAGGTTGACAGCTTCTGTGGTCAGCATTTCCACTGCGCTAGTGTTGGTGGTTTCTTTGATTGCGGTTTTTCCTGCCAAGAAACTCGTCACCATGGTAGCGCCTGGGTTTTCCGGTACGACTTTTGACGACGCGGTTATGCTTACTCGCGTTTTCCTTCCTGCCATGGTTATTCCTCTTTTATCGTCCTTTGCCAAATCTATTCTGAACACAAAAGATCATTTTGCCGTCCCGGCTTTGGCTCCTTCAATTCAGAACCTTGTCATAGTGGCCATGGTCGCCTTGTTGGCGCCTACTTTAGGGGTCAAATCATTGGCCATAGCGGTAGTCTTGGGCTATTTGGCGGCTTTATTGGCGCAAACCCCAAGCGTAGCCCGGGTTACAGGCTTGCCCCGTATTTCCTTTAGACTTACCGAAGACGTCAAAAAGGTATTGAGGCTTTCTTGGCCGTTGGTGGCGGGGTCGGTCTTTACCCAGCTTTACCTTTTCATCGACAAAAGGTTAGCGTCCCGTCTGCCGGAAGGTTCTATCGCGGCTTTGAATTTCGCTGATAAAGTCCGCCAGGTTCCATTGGGTTTGTTTGTGGCTGCGGTTGTTACCGTGGTATACCCTTCGCTGTCGGCCATGTGGGCGAAAAAAGATAGGAAAGCTTTTGAAGAGACAGCGATTATGGGGTTTCGGTATGTGGAGTTCGTATGCGTCCCCGCTGCCATCGGCCTCATAGTGCTGGCAGCCCCTTTGGTACGGTTGATATTTGAATACGGTGCTTTTACAAGCGTCGCTACGGCGCTTACAGCAAAAGCCCTGCTTTATTACAGCCCTGCCCTTTTGGGGATGGCGGCTATTCAAATAGCAAGTGTCGTTTTCTATTCCAGCCAAGAAACAAAGATACCGGTGTTTTTGGCGGCGGGGGTTGCGGTGCTCAATACGGGTTTAGATTTGTTGCTCATTAAACCTTTCGGTCATGTGGGGCTTGCCGTAGCCAATTCGGTGGCCAGCTTACTAGGGGCCCTTGTGGGTTTGTACGCTTTGAACAAAATCTACAAACTTCATTTGAGAGCGCTCATCCTGCCACTGGGCAAGATTCTTTTGGCCTCCGGGGTTATGGGGCTGGTTGCGAGGGTCGCGTCAACGGCCACAAAGTTCCACAAAGGTACAGGGAACCTTTACCAAGATGCGGTTAGGGGCGCTTTCGTTATCGGCCTTGCCGCCCTGACATATTTCGGAATGGCATTTTTACTGAAGTGTCAAGAAATGTCCGCCTTTACGGGTCTTTTCAGAACCTCAAGCCGACGAAGAAGACGAAAACAGAACGCCTCATAGTTACAGGATTGGCGATATTTTCGGGGGAATCTGGGAGCGTCAGGGAGAAATATCCACAAACGGCCCAAAATGAAAGTGGGGAACTGATAGTCGTGAGAAGAGTTTTGTCTGAAGATTTGCTCGAAATGGAATGGGTTTCTGATCCGCGAATTTCACCCTGTGGCAGTAGGGCTATGTATTGCGTCAAAAAGGTATCCTCCAAAGATAAAGATAAAAGATACGAAACCAATATTCACGGGGCGTTTTCCGGCCCAATTGTTCCTTTTACTTCTGGTTCCCAAAACGATACGGCGCCCAGATGGTCACCGGACGGCAAAAAAGTGGCTTTCCTGTCAGACAGGGGTGGTGACGGAAACCAGATTTATATCATTTCCACAGAAGGCGGGGAGGCCCTGCGGATCACGGCGAGAAAAGCCGGCGTGGGCGAACCCGTCTGGTCCCCTGACAGCAAGAAAGTGGCTTTTTCGGCTGCCCCCGAAAACCATGACGAACAGAATCAAGCCAAGTCAGATGTTCGCGTTATTACCAAGATTCGCTACAAATTGAATGGGCGTGGATTTCTACCCGATGAAGCGGCCCAAATCCATGTGTTGGATATCGAGTCTGGCTGTATTATCCAAATTACAAAGGGCGAATACGATTCCACAGGGCCTCAATGGTCTCCCGATGGGAGCAGGATAGCTTACATCTCGGCTCAATTTCCGGATCATGAATTGTCTTCTGTAAAAGACATATATGTTGTACCCTCCCTGGGCGGCGATTCAGTGAAACTTACTAATTCAAACGCGGTGCTAAGCGGGCTGTCGTGGTCGCCTAAAGGGGATATGCTCGCGTTTTACGGCCACGATAATTCTAGATTGGGCGCGACGATTACAGGGCTTTGCGTTGTGTCCGCGCACGGCGGGCCCATTTCTTTTCTTACAAAACGCATGGAACTCGCTGTGGCCGCTTCAGCAGGCGGCGACATGGGCAGTAGCCCCGCGAACCCACCTGCCTGGTCAAAAGACGGCGGCCGTATATTCTTTAGCGCCTTGGCGGCCGGAAGGACACACCTTTACGAATACAACATGGCGACTCAGGGGCTAACTCAGCTCACACATGGGGATTGCACCGTGTTGGGTTGGTCCAAAGCCTTGGTGGGCGATGCCTTCCTTGTGCATGTTTCGTCTCCGACACTAGTAGGCGATATGTTCGTTTCGGAGCCGGCCCTACCTTGCGGCGAGAGCGCGTCCTATAAATGGGACAAGTTTACCCGTGAGCCGCCAAACGATTCTGGGCTTAAGCCGGAACAATCCTACATGCTGAGAAGGCTCACAAATGTAAATCAAGATTGGCTGAATTCGGTATACCTTAGTTCCGTCCAGGAATTTACGGCCAAGAGCAAAGACGGCACCCCAGTGCAGGGCTGGGTTATGAAACCCGCGGGGGCTAAAGAAGGGGAGAAATACCCCGCCCTGCTGCAAATTCACGGCGGGCCCCACACGGCTTACGGGCTAACATTTTTCCACGAGTTTCAGTTCTTGTGTTCAAGAGGGTATGGGATTGTTTTCTGCAACCCCCGGGGCAGCACGGGCTATGGCCAGGAATTCCTTGAAGCCATACAACACGATTGGGGCGGGGTAGACTACGAAGATATAATGGCGGCCGCCGATTATGCGGCATCTTTGCCTTGGGTGGACAAAAACCGAATGGGTATTTTAGGAGGAAGCTACGGGGGTTACATGACAAACTGGGTTGTGACACAAACAAACAGATTCAAAGCTGCCGTAGCTCAAAGGAGTACTTGTAATCGAATGAGCCAGTTCGGCGCCAGCGACGCGGCTTTTACCAACGGTCAATGGGAATTCGACGGCGACCCGTGGGATAACCCCAAAGCATATCTGGAAGTTTCCCCACTTATGTATGTGCGCCATGTCGAAACTCCCATTATGCTTATTCACAGCGAATTGGACCTAAGATGCCCCATGGAGCAGGCGGAGGAATTTTTCACAGCTCTTAAAAAACTGGGCAAGACCGCGGTTTTGGTTCGGTTTCCCAACGAGAACCACGATCTGTCACGCTCCGGAGGGCCCCGTCATCGGGTGGAAAGGTTGGAGTACATGGCGGCCTGGTTCGATAGGTATTTGGCGCCCGAGGCTTCCCAATACCAACCAGCCTTGAGTGCTGGCGGCGCGCCCTTGGCGGCGCTTCCGGATATATCCTAAGAAGGCGTAGGCTTGGAGTGAAATATTTTGGAGCACCCGACCGGCAGTTATATCTGGAGCCACCACGAAGAGACAGAAACGGAGCGTAAGCTCAAAAAAGCGCTCATCAAGGCGAAAATTAGCTTTAGTCAAGAAGTGCCTGTCAAAAGTTTTACAGTGGATTTTTTGGTTGGCGACTGGTTAGTTGTGGAAGTTGACGGCGAAAGTCATTTGACAAGCGGTAGGGCGAAAAAAGATAAATCTCGTCAAAAGGCAATCGAAGATATGGGGTTCACAGTCATGCGAATCCCCGCGTCTGATCTATCAAGGCCTTCGGGACAGAACAGATGGGTGAAGACCATACGGGACACTCTTGCCAAACCCCGGTTTGGCGCCGCAGGCGGGTTTTCCAACGCCCATTATCGTGCTCAGGTGGAAAAGGCGAGACGGGCCTTGGCCCAAGGTGAGGCTGAGGAAAAAAGGCGGGAAAGCCTCGCCTTTGAAAAGAAGGCTGCTTCGGAAGAAGAAACCATGGAAACTTATTTCGGCGAAGGCGGCGAAGATTTTGCCACGCTTTTGGGAAAATACGACAAAGCGTACGGGCCCAAAGAAGCCGACCTTCCCCAAAAGGCCAACAAGGGGCGAAAAAACCAACACAAGATTCGGAGGGGTTCTTGATGTTAGTTATTGCGGTAATATTTCTGCTTTTGGTCGTCATTTTCGCGGTTCAAAACGCCCAAATGGTAAGTATCGTTTTTATGGGGTGGGCGTTTACCATCAACTTGGCTTTGGTGGTGCTTGGGTCCGCTTGCGTAGGTGTGCTGGTGGGTGCCGTGTGGGTTTGGTTCCGGCATATAAGCAT
>CAYPVF010000016.1:3057-8739 GCA_964414105.1 uncultured Eubacteriales bacterium | reverse complement strand
GGCCAAGGAGTTACAGGACGAAAAGGATAAGGCAACCAAATTGGACAGAACACTGTCCGAACTTGATCTCCCCGCCAAAGAGCGGGACAGTATTCCTTCTAACGACGTTGTCTTGTAGCGGTTTGCCCACATTTTTCTGGAACAATCCGGGGCATGTCGACCAAAACCTTGTGGGGCGGCTTTGTGGTGAAACCGGGATTTCGCCTACAGCCGGGTCGATTCTTATAACACGGTACCGGGGCAACCTTGACGCGGCGCTCAGTTTCTTCGGGGAGGACGTTTCTGAGGAAGGTATCCTGGTTCCCGGATTGAATGACTGTGTTTGCCGGCTGCTTGAGGCCAAAAAGGCCGGAGAAAAAGTCGCGATATATTCAGATTTTGATGTGGATGGAGTTACCGCGGCCGCCATTCTTAAGGAGGCGTTTTGCCGCGCGGGTATCGACTGCCTAGTTTACATACCTGATCGACACAATGAGGGGTACGGTTTTCATCCTCATTCTTTGGAGCTTCTGATTTCTCAAGGAGTATCTTTGTTTGTAACGGCTGACTGCGGAATAACCGGACACGAAGCATGTGAAAAGGCTATGGCTTTGGGGGCGCATGTTCTTATAACCGACCACCACTTGCCTCCCGAAATACTGCCCCAAGCTTTTTGTATTCTGGACCCGTTCTTATCGTCTTGGGATGGATTAAGGCTTAAAAACCTTACAGGGGCGGGGGTCGCGTATATTTTGGCCGCCGCCCTTCTTAGGGCTGCCAATATCAAAGTGCAGCCTGGGTGGGCGCACGATCTCCTTACTCTCTCCATCGCGGGAGACAGCTTGCCGGTTTTGGGGTTTAACAGGCGTTGGGTAAAATCCGGACTTGAGGTATTGAACGATGGACAGCGCCCGGGGATTGAGGCTCTTTGTGAGGTGGCGGGAATTTCCGCGGGGAGCACCCCCAAGAAGCGGCTTTCGTTCGATCGCGATGTAGTGTTTGGGCTTGTACCCAGGCTGAACGCCGCAGGCCGAATGCTAGACGCGAATCTATCCTATGAGCTCTTGGTAGAAAGAGATTCGGGCAAATGCCTGGAATTAGCGAAAACCATCCATGAACTAAATCAAAAGCGTCGTGCGGTAGAAGACACTATTGTCGCGCAGTCCAAAGAATGTGTGGCGGTTGAGCAGTACGCCGTGTGCGCGTGGGACCCTAACTGGCATCCAGGTGTAATTGGCATCGCTTGTTCAAAACTTCGTGAAATGTCCCAAAGACCAGTGGCATTGGCCGCAGGTACTGGTGATGTTTTGAAGGGATCTATCAGAGGGGTACATGGGTTCCACGCCCACAAGGCTCTGTCCCAATGCCGGGATTTGCTCCTTGGCTTTGGCGGGCACGAATTTGCCGCGGGGTTTACAGTGAAAAAACCCTTGGTTCAGCAGTTTTTCCGCAAGTTCACTGAGAAAGCCGAGATAATGCTGAAGGACACAGATTTGACTCCCGTTTTGAACATAGACAGCGTCGTGGATTTGTCGGAACTCCATGACGATTACCTTAGGCAGCTTATGTCCTTGGAGCCATTCGGACAGGGAAACCCTGTGCCTGTTGTGGCCAGCATGGGTTCAAAAATCGGCGGCATGCGCTTTATGGGTAAAAATCAGACGCATCTTCAATTGACTTTGGCAAAAGGGGACCACGAGAAACGCTTCATCTGGTTTGGAAAAGGCGAGTTAGCAAGATCCTTGGCCATTTTGGGACAAGCCGATGTCGCGTTTGTACCGTACAGAAACGTATTCTTGGGCCGCGAACAGACCTCCCTCTTGATAAAAGATATAAGGCCGGCCCGGGAAATTACGGGATATATGTACAGCGATATTTTTTGCCATACCCCCTTAAAACGCCCTCTCATAATCTATACCTGGTCGGCGGACGCTGCCGCGGCTTTGAAAAACTCCGCGGAAAGGCGGGGAATAGCCGCGGTAATCCACACCGGGACTGATACAGGCGCTCTTGCACACAATGCCAGGCTGGCTCTGGAGAAACCCGGCGGTGTCGTGATTTCAACTTCGCCTTGGACATTGCCGAAATCAACGGGTTTGCGTCCGGCTTTTTTGGTGGTTCACCCGCCTGTGAAAATCCGGGATACGGAGAACCTGCAGAAGATGCTAAGCGGGGCAAAATCGCGCTTTGTATACCCCCTGTGGGAGCAAGATTCGCGCATGTGGAGGGATTTTCAATACCCTTCCAAGGGATGCGTAGAACATTTGTGGAAATATCTTGTGACCTGCTTTCCCGAAAAAAGATTTCCCTTGTGGGAACTGGGAAAGCGGTGGGAAGATGTTCTGGATGTACCGTGTTTTGGGAAGGCTTTCGCTGCCAAAAGCGAATGTTGGGAAGGTTCTCAAAGAGTATTAAGGTCAGCCATAAACATATTTGGCGATCTTGGGCTTATTGGATACACTCAAAACAGGAGACAGCCTGAATTGGTTTTGAACCAAGCTTCGGGGAAAATTTCGCTTTCGGCATCGCCTCTTTTCGAGGAAGGACAGGCTTTAAGAAACTCGTGGCATGGTTTGTGTGAGACGTTTTTAGACGGCGACTTGTCTTTATGGAGGTTATGACTGTGACTGATGAACTTGGCGTTGAACTGGCGTCAAAGCTTCGGGTAGTCCCTGATTTTCCCGTTCCGGGCGTTAGTTTCAAAGACATAACTACCCTTTTATCTGACGTGGACGCGTTCCACAAGGCCATACAGGCACTAAAGGAGATGTGCGGCAAACTCGATTTTGAAGTGATTGTGGCGCCTGAATCCCGGGGTTTCATAATAGGTTCGGTGCTGGCCTACGAAATGGGCAAGTCCTTTGTTCCCGTTAGAAAAAAAGGGAAACTTCCCTACGATACTATTTGCGGCGAATACCAACTGGAATATGGCACAGACACGCTTGAGATGCATTCCGATGCCGTCAAGACAGGGCAAAAGGTTCTGGTTCTGGATGACCTTTTGGCTACGGGGGGCACGGTACTGGCCTCCATCGATATGGTGGAGAGGCTGGGAGGGGTTTTGAGCGGTACCGCTTTTCTCATTGAATTGACTTACATGCCGGGCAGGTCTAATCTTAGCGAAAGAGGATACCAGGTTCTTTCACTGATTAAGCTTGCTGATTAGGGTTTAGTTTCACTTGTCAACAGGCGGCGACATAGTCCGGCCCGGGTGGGTCAAGACATGTCGCCTTTCTATAAGATGTGTTTATGCAGCGAGAGAGGGATGAGTAAGGTCATATCCCGGCTGAGAGAAAAAATCGGCGACTATTTGCCGCCGGAAGAAAGACGAATCCTTGAAAAGGCGTATGAGTTTGCCATACAAGCTCACACGGGACAAAAGCGGCTGTCCGGGGAGGATTTCGTCGAGCATCCCATCGCCGTCGCTACCATTTTGTCGGAAATGAGGGGCGACGTGCAAACCCTTTGCGCTGCGCTTTTGCATGATGTTGTTGAAGATACCAACGTGAAACTGGACGAAATCCGTTCCCGATTTGGCGATGAAGTGGCCAAGCTTGTAGACGGTGTGACCAAGCTAAGCAGAATAGAGTTTCGGTCCCGGGTCGAAGAGCAGGTTTCAAACCTGAGAAAGATGTTCTTGGCCATGGCTGAAGACTGGCGTGTTGTGGTAATAAGGCTGGCCGATAGGCTGCACAATCTCCGCACTTTGTACGCGTTGCCGCCGGAACGGCAATTCAGCACGGCTGTTGAAACCCTTGAGATTTATGCGCCCTTGGCTCACAGGCTGGGAATCTGGAGCCTCAAATGGCAACTCGAGGACTTGGCGTTCAAATACTCCGAACCCGAAGAATACAAATCTCTTACCAAACGGATAGCCGTAAGGCGTACAGAACGCGAGGCCGAAGCAGCCACTGTGATGGCGAAATTGAAAGAGCGGTTGTCTCGGGAAGGGATTCATTGCGACGTTTTGGGACGGGCCAAAAACTTATATAGCATATTCAAAAAGCTCAAACAGCAAGGAAAAGACCTTTCTGAGATATACGATCTTATAGCTGTAAGGGTAATAGTTGAAACAGTGACCGACTGTTACGAAGCTTTAGGGATATGCCACACTTTGTGGCGGCCTTTGCCGGGTAGGTTCAAAGACTATATCGCCATGCCAAAGCCCAACGGGTATCAATCGTTACACACAAGCGTCGTAGGCCCTTTGGGTGAACCATTCGAAATACAAATACGGACGCGGGAAATGGATGGAACCGCCGAATACGGCAGCGCGGCCCACTGGCGCTACAAAGAGCACGAGCAAAAGTCAAAAGACACGGCTTTTGAGCAAAAAATGTCGTGGTTAAGGCAGCTTCTTGAATGGCAGCGAGAGATGACAGACGCCCGTGAATTTATGGAAGCCCTAAAAATCGACGTGTTTAACGACGAAGTCTTCGTTTTCACTCCCAAAAGTGATGTGGTAGACTTGCCTGTGGGGTCCACTCCTTTAGATTTCGCTTACAAGATTCACACAGACATAGGACATCATTGTGTGGGCGCAAAAGTCAACGGAAGAATAGTCCCCTTATCGCGCAAACTCATAACTGGGGATATCGTGGAAATCCTCACCAACAGGCAATCACTCGGCCCCAGCAGGGACTGGCTAGATATAGTCAAAACACCTCAAGCCAGGTCGAAAATACGCACATTCTTTAAGAGGCAGCTAAGAGAAGAGGAAGTCTCAAAAGGAAAGGCCACCCTAGAAAAAGAGATTCTCCAAAGGCTGGGTATTCCGGCGGGTGATATCGAAGACGTTGGCGCTTACGATGCGTTGCTCAAAAAACTTGGTTACCCGGATATGGAAAATGTGTACGCGGCTTTGGCGTACGGCGGCATCAGCCCCATATTTGTGGTGAACAGGCTGAAAGATGAAATCTTGCGCGTAAAGCCCAGTATGCTCCCGGTTAAGGAAGAGGTACAAAGACCTGTACAAAGAAAACGCCGGGGTCCTGAAGACGCAGTTGTGGTTAAGGGAATGAAAGACATTTTGGTGAGGCTGGCACGATGCTGTAACCCGGTGCCCGGTGATTCCATAATCGGCTATATAACCAGGGGCAGAGGGGTTTCGGTACATCGTCTAGATTGTCCCAGCCTGAGCGCGTACGCGGACAAAGAACGGTTCATCGAGGCTACTTGGGCGGATGTTGAAGAGACTTCATTTCCCGCCGAGATTGCGGTGGACGGAGTCGACAGGCCGGGGCTTTTCGCCGACGTCACTGCTGTTATGGCGGGGTTGGGCGTGAATATACTGAGTGCTTCGGCTAAAGGTCAAGCCAGCGGAAACGCAAGGGTAAACATTACTTTTGAAATACATGATCTAAAAGAGCTTGAAGAGGCGGTCTACAGGATACGAAGAGTTAAAGGGATCACTTCCGTCAGCAGAACTTTCGGAAGAACAAGGTGAGCTTTTGCCGATTTGGAGTGGGTTTTCTTGAGGGCAGTTTTTCAAAGGGTGAATTCCGCCAAAGTAAGCATTGACAAACATATCGTGGCATCCACCGGGCCCGGGGCAATGATCCTCCTGGCCGTGGGATGGGGCGACACTCAAAAAGACGCCGAATATATGGCGGATAAGGTCGCGGGTTTACGGGTATTTGAAGTAGACGGAAAAATGCAGGAGTCGCTTCTGGACACAAAGGGACAAGTTCTTGTAGTGTCTCA
>CAYPVF010000016.1:0-3047 GCA_964414105.1 uncultured Eubacteriales bacterium | reverse complement strand
TACGGAGGAAATTGCTGAAAAAATGGCGGACAAGATTCAGAAGCTTCGCCTGTTTGAGGACGATCAGGGAAAGACCAATCTGAACGCCGAGCAGGTCAAGGGCGAGGTTTTGGTAGTGTCTCAGTTTACTCTGTACGGGGATTGTAAAAAGGGCAGAAGGCCGGGGTTTGAAAAAGCCGCGCGCCCCGATGTGGGAAATGCTCTGTATCAGCACTTTGTGGCCCGCTTAAAGGGGCTTGGATTACATGTAGAGACGGGCGTGTTTGGCGCTTACATGCAGGTTGAACTGGTTAACGATGGTCCTGTCACCATTCTTCTTTCAAGCGAGAAAGAGTTCTGAAAGGGTGTAACGTTTTGAAAGTGCTTCCGATACCCGTGGGCGAACTCGCCGCAAACTGCTACATATTGTGGGCACCGCCCTCGTCAGAATGTGTTGTTATTGACCCCGGCGCCCAGGGCCCTTTAATTCTTGAAAATGTCCTCAGTTTGGGGCTGACCATAAAAAGCATTGTGTTAACCCACGGCCATTTTGACCACACGGAGGCTGCCGGTTTTCTGCAGCAAAGCACTAATGCTCAGGTTCTAATAGGCTTGGCCGACCGCAAGTTACTGGAAGAACCGGGATGGATGTCGCCGTACATCGACGACAGTCTTCCGAAAGCCGAAAATGTTTCGGTTCTCAGAGAAGGCGACACGGTCAAGTTCGGCAGCATAACCATGGAAGTGATAGAAACCCCGGGGCATTCCCCCGGAAGTGTTTCATTGTATTACCCAGGGCATTTGTTTTCGGGAGACGTTATTTTTCGCAGTGGTGTTGGGCGCGGTGATCTTCCCGGGGGTAACGCCCACAAACTTATGGAGTCTATCCAAAATAAAGTGATGACTTTGCCCCCCGAAACCCGCATTTACCCTGGCCACGGCCGTTCTACCACTGTGGGACGTGAGAAGAATTACAACCCTTATCTTTAGGATTTTATGATATCTTTATTGGAAAGCCTGAACACAGAGGGTTCAGGGTAACCAATTTTGGAGGAGACTCACAATGATCAAAGCGCCTAGAGGGACCATGGACATTTTGCCCCCCGAAACCCTGCAATGGGCACATTTAGAGCATACGCTCCGTGAAGTCTCCCG
The DNA here is from genome assembly GCA_964414105.1 of uncultured Eubacteriales bacterium. Classification (GTDB taxonomy): domain Bacteria; phylum Bacillota; class Sulfobacillia; order Fermentithermobacillales; family Fermentithermobacillaceae; genus JAXGZG01. The sequence continues at coordinate 1,913 of CAYPVF010000016.1, read as the reverse complement.
CAGGTACAATTATCAAGAGATACGCACCCCCGTTTTTGAACAACTTGAGCTGTTTTCAAGAACGGTTGGTGATTCCACCGATATAGTCCAAAAAGAAATGTACGCTTTCAAAGACAAAGTTGGACGCGATTTAGCCTTGCGGCCTGAGCTCACCGCGCCCGTGGCAAGGGCTTTTTTGGAACACGGTATGGCCCAAGGCGCGCTTCCCCGCAAGTTTTTCTATATAGGGCCCGCATATAGATACGAAAAACCCCAAGCCGGGAGGTACAGGGAGTTTAGGACGTTTGGGGTGGAGGTATTGGGGTCTTCTTCTCCTTATTCTGATGTGGAGGTCATAATGCTGGCTATGGATGTGGCCGGTTCTTTGGGGCTGACAGGTACCCAATTGACCATGAACAGTATCGGCTGTAAAGATTGCCGGGGGGAATATCGCCGGGCGCTTGTAGATTATCTGGCGCCAAAGGAAGCCCAATTGTGCCCCGATTGCAGGTCGAGACTTCAGAGGAACCCTTTGCGGGTTTTGGACTGCAAGAATGATAAATGTAAGGAACAGGTTTTGGGAGCGCCTAAGACTTTCGATTACCTTTGCCAAAACTGCAGAGAGCACTGGGAGACAGTGTCCGAGCTTCTGGAATCCCAGGGAATTGTTTTTACTGTAGACAACTCTTTGGTAAGGGGTCTGGATTATTATACCCGCACAGTGTTCGAGCTCAAATGGCCTCCTTTAGGCGCGCAAAACGCCATCTTAGGCGGGGGAAGGTACGACGGGCTTGTGGAAGAGATTGGAGGCCCTCCAACCCCGGCGGTTGGTTTTGGGCTGGGTATGGAACGCCTTTTGTTGGCTACATCCAAAGGAACGAATCCCATAACAGCCGACTGGGGAATCGACGTGTTTATAGTTGGCGTGCCGGGTTCGGAATCATCCGTGGGGGTGGAGGTTTTGGGTATGGCTAAAAGTATTCGTGCCTTGGGGTTGTCCTGCGAATTTGACCCCATCCAACGCAGCCTAAAAGCCCAGATGAAACAGGCCCACAGATTGGGCGCCAAGTTTGCGGTTATTCTGGGGGAACGAGAAATAGAGGAAGGCTTTGCCACATTGAGGGCCATGGGTGAAAGCTGGCAGAAAGCCGTGCCCCTTAAAGACGCCGTGAAGATCGTTTTCCAGGAGGTCGGGAAGCTTGGCAGGTAAAAACGAGGAATCAAACTACCAAATAGAGCATAACGCAGAGATCCACAGTCCGGAAGGCATTTACGACGTGAGTGTCATAGAAGATATGGGCGATATGCAAAGAAGCATATACTGCGGTGACGTTCGTTCGGAACATGTGGGAAACCAAGTCACTCTTATGGGGTGGGTTAACAGGCGTCGCGATCTGGGAGATTTGATCTTCTTGGATATACGGGACAGAACGGGTATGGTGCAGGTTGTATGCGACAAAAGCAGGGTTTACCGGGCTTTTCAGGCCGCGCAATCTATCAGGGCCGAGTACGTGCTTTGTGTTCTTGGTACAGTGGCGCCCCGGATTTCGGGGCAAGTTAACGCCCAAATGGCCACGGGGGCGGTAGAGGTTCTGGCCGATGAAATCCGAATACTCAATACCGCAAAAACACCCCCTTTTTATATCGCCGACGAAGCTTCCGCCGACGAATTGCTGCGCATGAAATACAGATATCTTGATATTCGCAGAAGGCCGTTACAAAAAAGTTTAGAAATGCATCATAAAACGGCTTTGTCCATACGAAACTATTTGTCTCAAGAAGGGTATTGGGAAATTGAAACCCCGATGATGACTAGAAGCACTCCTGAAGGGGCGAGAGATTTTTTGGTTCCTTCCCGGCTTGAGCCGGGCAAATTTTATGCTTTGGCTCAGTCGCCCCAGCTTTTTAAGCAGTTGCTCATGGTTGGGGGAGTC
>CAYPVF010000015.1:20693-20927 GCA_964414105.1 uncultured Eubacteriales bacterium | reverse complement strand
AATCCTTGACTTCTACGGGTGTTGGATTTGGCCTGACACCCTAAAAGAGGTGTGGCCTTTTATGCCGTTTTTGGAATATTTCCTTATATTTTTCGCGAGAATTGTGGATGTTAGCCTTTCGACCGTGAGAATGCTGCTGGTGGTAAGGGGCAAGAAATACCCCGCGGCGTTCATCGGCTTTGTGGAGGTTAGCATTTACATTACCGTTTTGAGCAGGATAATGACCAACGTCAC
>CAYPVF010000015.1:18861-20683 GCA_964414105.1 uncultured Eubacteriales bacterium | reverse complement strand
TTTTTTACGGGCTGGGGTTTGCTTCAGGGACCCTGCTGGGAAGCGTGATTGAAGAAAAACTAGCCATAGGCCATGTGGCGCTGCAAGTCATACCTCAAGAAGAATGCCAGGAGGAGCTTTTGGCGGCCATGAGAACTATGGGTTACGGGGTTACAGTCCTTGAGGGGAAAGGTATGACTGGGCCTAAGATGGTTATGCTCGTTTCAGCCGACAGGAAGACTTTGCCCAGGCTTACGTCGCTTATTGAAGAGTTTTGTCCCGGTTGTTTTGTTACCGTTTTGGAAACTAGGGCCGTGCGCGGTGGGGTCATTCCATACCGCAAGTAGCTTTTATGCAGCTAGTACGGCTTTGGAGGTGGGAAGTATGCGTCCGGATGGCAGAGGCGCGGGCGATTTACGGAACATTAGGATTACTCCAGGCTACCTCAAATTTCCCGCGGGTTCTTGTCTTATGGAAGCAGGGGATACCAAGGTGATTTGTACGGCGTCAGTAGAAGAAAGGGTGCCGCCGTTTTTGAAAGGTACTTCGTCTGGCTGGATAACTGCCGAATACTCAATGCTGCCCGGGGCCACAGCGTCCAGGTCTTCCAGAGAGGTGACCAGAGGAAAACCCGGCGGCCGAACTGTTGAGATTCAGCGGCTGATTGGAAGAAGCCTAAGGGCCGCCGTGGATTTGCGTGCTGTGGGGGAGCGTACGTTTTGGGTGGATTGCGATGTCATCCAGGCCGATGGGGGAACGAGGACTGCTTCTATAACAGGCGGGTTTGTGGCGCTTGTGCTGGCTTTAGGTTCCGTGGCAAAACAAGAAAAATGGCAAACACTGCCCGTGTTAGATTACATAGCCGCCGTAAGTGTGGGGATTTGTAACGGGGTGCCTGTGCTGGACCTGCCTTATGCCGAAGATTCTGTGGCTGAAGTTGACATGAATGTGGTCATGACGGGGAAGGGTCAGTTTATCGAAGTCCAAGGTACGGGCGAGCACGCTCCGTTTACGAAAGACGGATTGTCCCAGTTACTGTCTTTGGCCGAGTCGGGCATAAGGTCTTTGATGGAACACCAGAAAAATGCTTTGGGGGTTCTCCATGACGCAGAATACGATGGTGCTTGCCACAGGAAACCCGGGCAAAGTTAGGGAATTCCACCGACTTCTTTGGGAATTGGCGCCCGACTTGAAGTGGAACTTGAAAAGCGCTTCCGAAGTTGGCCTTAAGGAGATTCAGGAAACGGGAAGCACTTTTTTGGAAAACGCCGGAATAAAGGCGAAGTGGGCCGCGAGTCAGTGCGGGTTAGTGTGTGTAGGTGAGGATTCAGGCTTGGAAGTGCAGTACCTGGGATGGGCCCCGGGAGTAAAATCCCACAGGTTTTCCCCAAGCGGCCAAGATTCCCACAACAACGCTTTACTTCTTGAAAAACTTGAAGGCGTGCCTTGGGAAAAAAGGGTCGCTAGGTATCGTTCCGCCATAGTGGTGGCGGATTCCCGCGGCGTGGTGGCACAAGCCCAGGGTGCTGTCTCGGGTTACATATCTACCGATTATTTCGGCACCAACGGTTTTGGTTACGATCCTTTGTTTTTTGTTCCTTCCCTGGGAAAGACTTTTGGGCAGGCTACAGACGGGGAAAAGGATGCCATAAGCCACAGGCGAAGGGCTGTAGAAGCGATCTTAAAGGAAGGTCTATATGCTTATTGGAGTAGTGTCGGACACTCACGGTAATCTCAGGCGTTTGCCTTCATGCGCACACCATTTGAAAGAAGTGGATTTACTGATCCACGCAGGCGATTTCTTTGAAGACGCCGAGAAAATAGGTAAAGCCTTGGGCTTAAA
>CAYPVF010000015.1:0-18851 GCA_964414105.1 uncultured Eubacteriales bacterium | reverse complement strand
ATTCGGTTTGAAGACTGTGGGAGTAGTGGGAAACTGCGATTACATGGTAAAAGGCCCCGCGGAAGAAATGCTGACTTTGGATAACAAGAAGGTATATGTGACTCATGGGCATTTGTATGGCGTAAAGACAGAGGTTACCCTTTTGATTGAGCGGGCAAAAGCATTGGGCGCCGACGTAGCGGTGTATGGGCACACTCATGTGTCCACCGTTTTCCGCAAAGACGGCGTTTTGTTTGTGAACCCCGGCAGCCTGCATAACCCGGCCCACAGACGGCAGGCATCTTTTGCGCTTTTGGAGATACGCCCAAACCGCGTTGAAGTCAAATTGGTAGAATTACCTGTATAATGAAGGCGCTACATATTTGTGGAATGACAGGGAAAGCTAAGGCGATCTATAATGGAGTACATCCGGGAGTGAACGACGCGCGCTTGGGAAAGTCTGTTCCCGCCTGCATGATGTGGTGTAGCCATGAGAAAGGAAGGATAAAGTGACCAAGGTGCTTTTCGTCGGGAACCTCCCATGGAGTGCTAGTGATGAGGAATTGAAAGAAAGATTTGAGGTAATAGCCCCTGTATCCAGCGCAAGGATAATAACCGACCGTGCCACGGGGAAATCCCGCGGGTTCGGTTTTGTTGAGGTTGAGGAAGATTCTGCTGAAGCCGTTATAAGCAGCCTAGATCAAAGCGATTGGGATGGCAGGCAGATTAGGGTTTCTGAAGCCCAGCCTCGCCAAAACTCAGGCGGCGGAGACAGGCGCGGTGGCGGCGGCGGTTTTCAAAGGAGACGTTATTAGAACCGTTTTTTGAGACAGTGTAAAGTCTAGCTAAGTCGGTAATACTACTACAGATTCCCTGCGGTGTCCAAGCGACCGCGGGGTATTATATTTGGACGGGTTTTCTGTTGCTCTATCACGGCAAAAGGAGAATAATCAGGAAATGTCGAAACCTGTGGGGAAATGGAAAGTGGATGTGATCATAAAGTGAGATATTCAAATTTCCACACGCACTCTACTTTTTCAGACGGTGCGAATACGGTTGAGGAATTGGTTCTTGCGGCTATCGAATTGGGTTTCGTTTCTTTGGGGATTTCAGACCACAGTCATACGCCTTTCGACCTCCGATACTGTATGCGCCCTGTGGTTTTTCCGGCTTATTTGCGGGAAGTGCGGCGCGTAGCCGAAAAGTACAAAGATCGTATTCAGGTTTACACGGGTCTTGAGTGGGACGGTTACAGTGAACTTGAAAACAGGGAAGAGTACGATTACCTTATTGGCAGCACGCACTACATTAAGGCCGGTGGCCGCTTTCATTCAGTGGATCACGCGAAAGACGAGCAATGGGAGACAATAGAGAATTACTTTAGCGGCGATACCATGGCCTATGCCAGGACGTACTATGAGACATATGTAGCCTGCCAAAAGAAGAACCGACCCGATATAATGGGGCATTTTGATGTTCTGATACAACATGGCCAAATCGATGAAGAGAACCCCGAGTATCGTAGTATGGCAACGGAGGCGCTCATCGCGTCCTTGGAAGTGACGCCGATTATCGAGGTGAATAATGCCGCCATCGCCAAAAAGAGAAGAACCCAACCGTTTCCTCACAGTTTTTTGCTGAAAGAAGCCTTGGCTCACGGCGCGAAAGTGATGCTTTCCAGTGATGCCCACCGCGCTGAAAACCTGAACTTCCATTTTGATGAGTCGGTACAGCTTTTGAAAAGTCTAGGCTACAATGAAGTTGTGGTTTTTAAGGATCACCAATTTCAGGAGGTAGGCATTTAGGAGGAAGCGGATGTGAGCACTATTGTGTTTGCCCGTGATTCTGACGTTGTCCAGTATATTTGCCAAGAAGACCCCGAATTTGTTCGCCTGGCCGACGCTGTGGGTGATGTCACTCTAAGTTACCGGGGAGATCCCTTTAGCTCCCTTGTTCGTTCTATCATCGGGCAGCAAGTTTCGGGCCGGTCCGCCGTGGCTACTTGGGAACGGTTAATAGGATGCTGCGTTCAGAAGGCACCCAAAGCAAACCCGGTTTGCGCTTGTTCCCCGGGCGTGATAGATGCCATGGAACCCGAGGAATTGAAGGCGTGCGGATTGTCCCGGCAAAAGATAGCGTATGTAAAGGACCTAAGCCAAAAGGCTATTTCAGGTGAAATTGATTTTGAAAAACTTCAAGACATGTCCGACGAGGAAATAGTGGAAACCCTTACCAAGGTTCGCGGGATAGGCGTATGGACAGCCAAAATGTATATGATATTTACGCTTGGACGGTTTGACGTCTTCGCTGGTGCGGATCTGGGTCTCAGAAAGGGCGCCAAGTGGCTGTACCGTCTCGATGAAGTGCCAAAGCCCAAAGATGTTGAGGCCATGGCTGAATTGTGGAAACCTTGCAGGACCGTTGCTTCTTTGTACCTTTGGGAAGTTACGACACAAAAACTCTGATGATTCCTGATCTGATAAGTCCAGGTATCGCACCTTGTGTGCTAATAGCATGAAACTATTTGCCATTTGGTAACGAAAATGTCCGCGGTCCTTGCGCCAAGGCCTTTCGGACCCTATAATACGGAAAACCAATATACGGCAATGAAAAGGCAAGTACCTGGGAGATCCGCAAAAGAGAGGGTGCGCCACGGGCTGAAAGCCACCTGCGGTTACCCCAAGGGAAAAACCACCTTGGAGCCACCGGCGGTGTACAGAACGTCGGCGCGGAGCGCGATACAGCCGTAAGAGGGCCAGGCTATGAAAACACGTCGGATTGTCAAAACTGTAAGCCTGTAACCGAATCAGGGTGGAACAGTGGGATAGGATCCCGCCCCTAAAGGGGCGGGTTTTTTGTTTCCGGCCGTGTTCAGTCAGCTTGGATGCCAAGAATCCTCAGGTGGACTCGCATTTCCTCACATCTTGGCGATTACGGCAACCAAAATACAGATTGGTCAGCCGAAAATCTAGTCAAGGCATGAGGAGGTGCCGTTATGTCCACATTGTTTGTTTCAGGCCGTTTCATCCAGTCGTGCTTACTTGCCGTCTTCACTGCATGTGCTCTGGTGGCTTCCACTAGGCTCAGGCGAACGTCCCAACTGCCCATAAGACCTCTCGCGGCAGTGGCCGCTATCAAAGATGCTGTAGGACGAGCCACGGAGCTCGGGCGGCCAGTTCACTTCACCTTTGGTTCCGGCAACCTGGATGCTCAAGCGTTTGCGGCGTTTGCGGTTCTGTCTGAAGTCTCTAATCTTTGCGCCCAGTACGATTGCACTCTTATAGTCTCCAACGCAGTAGCCGCCATGCAGCCCATGGCGGAAGAAGTCGTCAAACAGGCATACCAGAAGGCCGGGAAGGGCGCCGATTTTGACCGGGGCAGTGTTTTGTTCGCTGCCGGTGGTTCTTACAATGCGGCTGTATTGGGGACCATAGAACGCCGAAAAGTAGCCGCCAGCATTCTTATGGGGAACATGTTCTACGAATCTGTGTTGTTCATTGAAGCCGCAAGCAGGTCAGGAGCCTTGCAGATAGGCGGCACAATGAACACTCACCAGCTTCCTTTCGTGGCTGCAGGTTGTGACTATTCTCTAATAGGGGCCGAGATGTTCGCCGCCGGCGCGTACCTCACGAAAGATTCGGTGCAGCTTGGTTGGTTGGTAGCAGAGGAGATCTGCAAGCTGTTTGCTCTTTTGGCAATCTTGCTGGGAACCCTGGCCGCTTCCTTGGGGTTTCCTGGCTTTGGAAAGCTACTCGCAATGTAAGGTCGGTTGGCTATAGGCCGACTTGGGGAGACACAGAACAGGGGTGAATCAATTGTTGTTGAAAAAACGCCTGCCCGGGGCGATCGTGTTCGCGGCAGGAATGATAATAGTCGCGGGGCATTTCATCAATGCTCCCGGTGTTGAACAGTTCTCAAGAGATTTGGTCAACTGGAACGTGATCGTAGAGGCCTTCGCTTTGGCGGTAGGGATGGGAAATGTGATAGCAGTTCACGGCAAGAAGATACTCCACAAAGGGCAAGACGCTGTTTTCAGCCTCGTATTATTGGCATCAATGGCCTCCTGGTTCGTTCTAGGAGTCGTCAAGGGAACCGGCGGAGAAGCTTATCGTTATCTTTGGGACAATCTTTTGCTGCCGGCCCAGGCAACCATGTATTCAACGACCATCTTTTTCATAACATCCGCCGCCTACCGAGCCTTTAGGGTAAAAAACGCATATTCCGCAGTGCTCTTGTTGTCAGCCTTGTTGGTTATGGGCCGGGTGGGTATCGGCGCAGTTTTGTGGCCGGGTTTTCAAACAGTAAGCGCATGGATAATGAGGATTCCCAACACCGCGGGAATGAGGGCCATAACAATAGGAGGCGCTATGGCGATGGTGGGGAGTTCCATAAGAGTAATTCTGGGCCTAGAGCGTGGGTATCTGGGTGGCCTAGGCGATCAGTGAGGAGGCGGGAAAGCTATGGAGCGTCTATTGAACCTAGACAGACGATTCATGTACATACTCATGTTTCTGGTAATTCTTTTCCCATTGGTGAGGCCCTTGGGATTGCCGGTACCTATAACACCTACGATTGGATTCAGACGAATCTCCAAGAAGGGGATGTGGTATTTGTGGATGTGGATTTCGATCCCGCTCAAGCTCCCGAATTGTTGCCCCAGCTTGAAAGCGTGGTCAGCGATCTCATGTCGTCGGGCGTAAAAATGGTTTTAGGTACTTTCCTTACTGGTGGCTTCATGTATCAGAAGAAAGTCGTTGAAGAAATAGCGCCGAAGTTCGGGTATAGGTACGGCGAGGATATTGTTTCCTTGCCGTTCAAAGCGGGAAACGAGAGTGCTTACAACGCCCTTGGCAAAGACATTCTGGGGCTTTACCGTGAAGATTTCCGGGGGCATCGACTGGACGGCATGCCACTTTGGGAAAGCCTAGGCAGTTTTAAGGATTTTCAGGCTTCGTTTTGTTTTTGCGCGGGCGACCAAGGAATTTGGATGATAAGACACTTAGGGCAAGCCACTGGGGTTCCTGTAATTAACGGGACTGTTGCATCGTCGGGCGCCTTTATGACCCCTTTTTGGGAATCGGGGCAACTGTCGGGTTTCATCGTGGGAATGTCAGGCGCCGCCGAGTATGAGTCGTTGTCAGGGTTCAGCGGCACAGCACTTTCGGGGATGGACGCCCAATCGTTCGGGCATCTTCTCATAAGTTTCCTTGTTGTGGCAGGCAACGTTGGTTATCTTGCGAGCAAAAGAAAGGAGGTGCGGCCGCTGTGAGCGGGGATATAGCGATTTGGATTGCGGCATTTGTGACACTGGGGATTTACAGCTTCCTGTGGCGCGAGAACTACTGCTATCGACTGGTTGAACATATATACATTGGAATAAGTGTGGCTCACCTAGGGGTCATGGGCTACTTCAACATCAAGGAAATGGCTTTTCGCCCTTTATCAGAGGGCTCGTGGAAAATGTTTGTTCCCATAACTCTGGGCTGCCTATTGTACGCAAGGTGGTTCAAACCAATAGCACACTTGTCCAGGCTAAGCGTAGCTTTTGTTATGGGAGTAACGTCGGGAGTAGTCATTACGGGGGCTGTCAAGGCCAGTTTTCTGGACCAGCTAGCCGCTACCATGAAGCCGGTTACCAACTTGAGTGAGTTGGTATTTGTGATATGTACTTTTTCGGCACTTTCTTATTTTTTATTCACCAAAAAAGCGAGCGCGGTGACAAAACCCGTAGCCGAAGTGGGAAGGTGGACCTTGATGGTGGCTTTTGGTTCGGCTTTTGGTTACACTGTCATGTCGCGAATAAGCCTGTTTACCGGTAGATTGCAGTTTCTGTTTGGGGAATGGATCAACCTCATCAAATAGCGCCAGGAATGAAAAGACCCCCGCCCTTAATATAGCGGGGGTCTTTGGTTAAGCTACCTACATCTCTATTACAGGATAGATAATCTCTACCCAGGTCTCATATCCGTCTTCTTGACGCTCATACAGGTGGCTGTTTATAGCTTCAATCATATCCACGTAGTACCAGCTGGTGGGCAAGAGGTCAGGGAATTGCTTGGCTTCTTCCAAGATATCCTCGACACGAACCAGGTTTCGTCCCAACACTCTGTTGACTAGTGCCACGAACTCGGCTCTTGTTATGAATTGGTCCGGCTTGAAAGTGCCGTCGGTGTAACCATCGACCCATCCTTTTGCCGCTGCCGAGTTGATGTACTTTTCAGCCCAATGACCTTCGACATCGGGGAACACGTTTTCGACATCCAAATCCAACTCGTCAAACTTAGAGGCGATTGTTGCCAATTCGGCCCTTGTGATGTTGGCGCTTGGTTTGAAAGTGCCGTCGGTGTAACCATCTATGACTCCGCCTGTGGCCAAGGTTGAGATATGTTTGGATGACCATCTATTGGCGTCGACGTCGGGGAAATCGCCGGTTAAGGTTCTGACGGTTTCGCGGTAATCGGCATCCAACAGCCTGAAGAACACTACTGCGACTTCTTCTCTAGTAATGAGCCCTTCCGGTTGCACGGTGTTGTTGGGGTAACCCTGGATGTAAGCGTAGTGGTTATCCTTATCCAACAAAGGCGCGCCAGGAATGGGCTCATCGGGAATGGGAACGTCGGGAATCACAGGCGGGGTGTAGGGAGGAGGATCATCTCCGCCGCCACCGGCACTTGTGACTTCGAGCTTCCCATTCGTGTATGTGATATGGTAGTTATCGCTAACATTCTCCTGATCGTCACCGTACGCAGAAACCTGAAGGTCGCCCTGTTTTCGAACGATAATTGCATTGCTAGGTACATTTGCGCTAGAACCAACTTCGGTTTGTGAACCAGTCACGGTTACGCTCACGAGTTTGTCGGTATCTGCTAAACTAGATGGCCCCACTATGCTGTATGTGTTAGCAGTAAGTTTACTCCCATCATAAACTTTGTTCGCGTCGGCTGCTTTGATTTCTAGAGGTCTAGCTTTTATTGTAACCGTGCCGACACCTGCAAAATCGGAATCCTCGACCCTTACAGAAACGTCATAAACGCCAACGTCCGTGAAAGTTGGTGCAGTTGTGGTCCAAGTTTCCTCATCATCCACTATATGTTTGTACGTTATTTGTCCTTCACCTGTGAAGTCAACGTCAACGCCGTGAGGATAACCGTCGTAGTATCCAACGTATGAAGTAACGCTGAGAGTTGGTTCTTCGGGCGGTTCTTCTTCATCCTCAATACTGACCATCGGAATCGGGAAGTGCTTTAGTGCCTCTTCGCCGTTAACGGCGTTTTCATAGGAGATGTATGTTGCTCCGTTGGTGTAGTATTCTTGACCTGATTCAGCCTCCGGCGAGATTTCTACAATGTAACTTAGACTCAGGACGGCTTCTGAAATCTCGGGAATATACCAATTGACAACGCGGTTGCCGTCAGTAGCAGACACCGTCATACCTGCCAAATTGGGCTCTAGGGTAAGCATGGGCTCATCGGTCACAAGGGTGAATTGCTCCCCTATATGGTCCGTAATATGGGCATCTTTTGCCGCCACCGAACTAATGCTGCCGGCAATCGCCTTGAAGTAGTTTAATAGGGTCTCCGACTGGGCCGGGTAGTAATTGTTGTCGCTTGAAATCTGTTCTAGGACCTGCTCACCCGAGCTGGATGGCTGCAAGCCCACGCAGTAAAATTGAACGCCATTAGTTTTCGCGTAAGTTGCTTCGGCTACAGCGCTGTTTCCGTGGTTGTAGTAATAGGTGATAGTCTGGCTAAAAGGCCAAGGTCCTACAGTCTCTGACCAACTTTTGGTAGTCTGCGTATTCCCCTGGCCTGCAGTGGAGTTGGAGAACGCATTTACATCAATATTGTTCAAAGAATATCTGGATGTGCCCTCTGGATCGTAGAAAGCAGGGTTTTTGTGATCGGATAGTTTGTAACTGTACGTGGGCTCCCCGTCGCTGAGCAATATTATGAACTTGTGATCCGACTGGCTTGCACTGAGCATCAGCCGTGCATTTTTGATGCCCGCCTGAGTGTGGGTGCCTCCGCCTGCCGACAAGGCTTCGATCTTGTCTAGTAGGCTCTGTTTTGAGTCGGAACCAACAAGGCCGGATTGATTAGTTGCTTCCGTAGCGAACGACACCAAGCCGACTCTGATTCCTTGTATTCCCAGCAATTTATCGACTAACCATGTGGCAGATTCCTTAGCAGCCGCCATTCTTCCCAGATTATCCATACTTCCTGAAGTATCGATCACGAGGACGACATCTGCATCTGCATCTTCTTGAATTTCTACAGGCACACCGGTGACAGTAAGAGTTATCTTCCATCGACCAGGCTTGCCTTCAACGGGTTCTGCGTTTTTTGTGAGTTCTATAGAACCGGGTCCGGACTTTATGTTGTTGCTCTCATCAGGCCACTCTACGCCACCATTTGCCCTAGCTACCATCAAAGGGGCTTGCCCTAAAACTAGACACATCACCACCAATAATGCTACTAACTTTGATTTTTGCTTTCCGCTCACGCTAATCCCTCCAAATAGTTTGGGATTCCTATTGTAAATAAACAAAACCGCCCGCGTCTTGCGGCCGGTTTCACCATTAGCTCCAAGCAAACATTAGGTGACCAATATAGTTTGCTCTTCGTCGCTTCCGCATTTACCAACTATTTGTCGACATAACTTAGTACAACATCACCCCCTAACTTTACTGGTATTGGTGTTTACTGGCACAGTGTTTTCTTAACATGATAATAATACGGAACAGGCACCATTAGTCAAGCAAATAATAGCTCAGGGCATTTATGGGACCCTAGCCCTAGTCCGAAATTCACTGTAGATTTCGCTCAGGCTGGGGCAGATTTGGCACGAGCGCCAGCTTTAGCGACAACTAAATGAGCCCTCTCTTGCAGGTATTGCAGAGGCAAATGACGAAGTTTTAACAGTAATGCAAACAATCTGCACAGAAAGGGGACTTCAATATTGGCAACAGACGACAGGACCAATTTGGTTGAAGTGTACCGGCAGTTTGACGGACGCTGCACCAAAGTGGGGGAGAGAATGGGCCACCGCTACGAGTACGAAAAGCAATCTTTCGTACCCAGCATGGCTGAAAAGGACCAGATGGTCAAGGAATACCGCGCACTACTGGACGAAGCCAAAGCACTTCCAACCCCCGACCCGGTTTTCACCTTGCTAAACGTGCACTTTCAAGACTACCTAAACGCTCAGCTTTCAGGTTTGGAGACCACATTTGTCCGCCCCGGGCGGTTTGTAAGCGGTTTTACCAGGCTTATTGACTCTACAGCGAGACAAGATTCCAGGCCTGCCGAGCAAAGGCTGGACATCCTCACCACTCGGTTTGACGGTGCGGATAGCGTGTGGAAAGGCGTCAAAGACCTGTTTAGCCACTCCGAAGACGACAAGCTGAAAGAAGTGGCGGAAGCCGCGGACATAGTGGGTCGTATGATAAGTCAGGCGAAAGCCAGAGCGGCCCAGGATTACGAAGGGCTGTCAAATGCCGCTTTCGAAAAGCTCGATAAAGCTTACGGCGAAATGGGCAACAAGGTCGCGCAGTGGGCTAAGGAAGCCAGAGAAGTGTTGGCCCAAAGGCCCCAGGCTGCCAAGGTAAGCGATGAAGTGGGCAAGAAGCCGGATATTCCCAGGTTTAGGGCCCTTCTTCAAGACGAGCTTGGCGTTGACCTGGATGCCATACTGAGCTGGCACGAAGAAGAAATGAACAAAACAAGGGCCGAAGTGTTCGAGATTGCCTCTAAGCTCGACATAGGCGCAACCCCCGAACCCAAAAATATGGCTGACATTTTTGCCATCCTCAATAAATTCGAGGGCCCTTGCGACACGCCTGATGAAATGTTCGTGAGAATGCGCGGTTATTTGGATACTGCGCAAGCCGAGTGCCGTAAATACATCAGAATGCCCGACGAGCACGTAAACGTCATTCCAACCCCAGAGCAATTGAAAGACAATTACCCGTGGGGAGGCTATTACGGCGGGTGCGCCAGGCGCAGACCCATGGTGGGTGAAACCATCCTCAACGTTGACAACTACAAGGCCGTAACAGATGGGTGGATTCGTATGTGCGCCATCCACGAATGCTACCCGGGCCACCATATGCAATGGGTGAGGGCGGTTATGGATCCATTGCCCGACACAGTCAAAAGCGGCGCCAAGGGCGTGCCACTTTTTGAGGGAACCGCCCATAGAAGCGAAAGGCTGTTCGAGCACATCTTCCCCGAAGACCCATTTTACCCGCTTTTTGTAGCCTACCGGCGCCACCACACTTCCACCAGGATTAAGGCGGACCTGTGGCTTATGTATTTCGGCAGGCCCATTGAGGATATCGTTAAGCTGTATATGGACGAAATGGCTTTCGATCAGTGGACAGCGAGAGGCCAGGTAAAAGCCCAAGAGCTTATGGTCGGCTATTTCAACTGCTATTACTACGGCATGAAGCGGTTGGAGGACTTGGAAGCCAAGTACAACTTCGATAGGAAGACTTTCACCGAGTATCTGTTCTCCATGCCAAGGGTAAGCTTGGAGACGTTTGAACGCTTCCTAGATCTTAGCGCCGAGGAAAAGAGACATCTTCTCAACAATTTCCCAAGCGTCAACATAGGCAGAGATTAGTAATTAGCGTAACAATGGAAAAGGCGCCGGAGGTCGGTTCCTTGGCCCCGGCGCTTTTTCTATTAGTCTTGGTTTAGTATTCGTATTTGATCTCGTAAGTGGTACTCTTTTTTATGGCTCTTCTCATGCCGCTGGTAATGGCGTAGGTCGGGTCGTAAAGGTTCCATTTTTCGCCATCAAAAACGCTGTTCCAAGAGTGGTATGCGCGTTCCGGTCCCACATATCCTGTGACCAGCTTAGCGGGTATGTTGAGGTATCGAAGCATTCCCGCGAAAACGCACGAGAAGTCGTAGCATATACCGCTTTTAGCTTCCAGTATGTCATCTATGTCAGGAAGGTAACCGGCGGTAACCGCCCTCATTTTGGCGTAATCGTATGTAAAATTTCTGGTGACGTAATGAAATAGCGCTTGTATGCGCTGTTCGTCTGTCTCCAAATCTGCCGTCAGTCTTTCACAAAGCGCGGGAAGCTTTTCCGAAGCCTCCCAGTTGACGTTTTGCACAGAAGCTAGGTAAACGTCATTTTCATTTTCCATGTCTAAATTGACATTGGTCCTTGATATTTCCCGGTACAGGTCGCCTACGGTGTTTTGCATGAGCATAATGCTGTAAGCGCCATTTCCCATTTGCAGAGGTAGGGGTTCGGTGCCTTTGTCTTGGCGGATGTCATAGTTGTAGCGCTGTGTGCCCTTTTGGACCACCGCTTTGATCCTGCCGTACATTTCCCCCGGATGTGTTACCACAACATAGCCGTCGTCCGCAGTGGAAACATCAATGCTGCCGCCTGCGGCTTGGGAAGTACCCTGGGGGTACAAAGACGCGGGAATCGCAAGGGCGAAAACAAGAAAGAGGGCAGAGCATAAAATAAGACGAGTATGTATTTTTCGATTCAAACCAAATGCCCCCATTCGGTAACTGGCTGCCGTGCCTTTTTAGGTTTAGGCCCTGTAGTTTTGCGCCGCCGCTTTTCAGCGGTTTTGCCTTTGTCGTGAGAGAAATCTCACCTAGGTATATCGACAGATAGCAAGAATAGTTGAGGGTGAAAGGGCGGAAGGCGCGATTTCTAGTTGATTTTGCAGAAAAACACCATTTCACCCGAGTTTTCGTCAATGGGCGCATTTTCCTGCAAACACCCTTGTTCTCCCGCAATGGTAAAGCCCGCGGCTTTTAATAGTAGTCGCGCCTCTTTAGGAAAGAAATAGGCAAGCCCCATTGTGGTTTCGTGTTTACGCCTCATAGCGCCGTTTTGGTATTCCTCTAAAACGATATGGCTTGTCTCTGTTTGGCCCACAAAATCGTAATCGGCGGTGAATTGGTATGTGATGGCGGTGCCCAAAAGCGGGTGTACAAAATCGAAAATCTGGGTTTTGCCGTTGTGGGCGACCATATAGGGGATGTCTGGAATGCTCAAATCAAGTATGAAGGTACCTTTGTCATTAAGGTGGGTCTTGGCGCGGCCCAACACCTGAAGGGCGTCTTCTGTAGTTCGAAAATGGTTTAGAAAATTGCATGCCGCAAGCACAAGATCAAACTTGGTATCTAGGGAAAAGGTTAGGGCATCTGCTTTGCAGAGTTTTACCCTCGATTGAACGTCCTGGTTTTCAAAACCCAGCCGCATCTCGCATAGGGCCAGCATGTCGTCGGAATTATCGATTCCGGTAACATGAAAACCCGCGCAAGCCAAGGGGAGCAGAATCCTGCCTGTGCCGCAACCCAATTCAAGCACTTTTACGTCTTTCGGCGGCCCGCACCTTTTTGCGTAATCAAGGAAGCACTCTACATCATACAACCCGGCATGCAAGATATCGTAAAACTCGGCGAAGAAACCGCCGTATCCAGTTTTCTTATCCAGTTGATACCCTCCTTTTCAGCCATGTCATTGTTCTGTGTTGGGGCTTTGGGTTCCTTTGTTTCGGTGGTTTGATGCCCAGGGTATAGAAAGCGAAATTGGCAAAAATGATAGGGGAAGTGGGACATATTATCGGGTGCGGTTTGAAGGATGCGGCTATGCAGCGGCGAATAGGCGTTATGCACCCTTGAATAGTGGGCATCGAGGTTTTGGGAGGAATATTCGTGGCAAAAAACAAAATATACGATCTTCTGGTTCAACTCACCAAAATACCAAGCGTTTCACCGAGCAAGGAAGAGAATACCATTGCCCAATTCATATGCGGCCGTCTTTTGGAAAATCCTTACTTCAAGGCTAACAGCAATCACCTAAGGCTCCTTCCCATTGAAAACGATTCTTTCCGGCGTATGAGCGTTTTGGCCATGGTTCGCGCCGTTCCTAAAACGTCCAAAACCATAATAATGATTGGTCATTTGGATGTTGTGGATACCAAAGAAGCCAGAGATTTAGCGCAAACTGCTTTTGACCCGGAAGAATACACAAGGCAGCTGTCTAAGATGACTTTGCCGAAAGACGCCAAAGAGGACCTTGAATCGGGACATTTTCTTTTTGGCAGGGGCGTTTTCGATATGAAATGCGGTGTTTCCGCTGAGGCGGACCTTATTGAGAAGGTTTCTTTGGCCCCCGAAGCCCTAACCGCCAACTTGATTTTGCTTTTGGTTTGCGATGAGGAAAACCAGTCAGCCGGCATGATATCGGCTGTGGAATATCTTCTGGAATTGAAAGACCAAGAAAATCTGGACTTTGTGGCGTGTGTTAACACCGAAGGCGAAACCATGAGGCATCACGGTGACCAAAACAAGTACGTCTCTTTGGGCACAATCGGCAAGATGATGCCGTTCTTCTATTGCGTGGGGCGTGAAAGCCACGTTGGTTCTTACTACGAAGGGCTGAACGCCAACCTTTTGGCTTCGGCCGTCAACATGGCGCTTGAGGGCTCCGCAAAGTGGGCCGACAGTGTGGGTTCTACTGTGTACCCGCCGCCGGCTTCTTTGAAACAGCAAGATCTGAGGGACATTTATTCCGTCACTTTGCCCGCCAGAGCCATAACCTACTTCAACTATCTTTCGGTTAGTAAGACCCCTATGGACGCCCTTTACATGATGAAAAAGGCGGCTCGCGAAGCTTTCGAGCTTGCCCTGGAATGTCTTGACCTTAGCGCCCAAGAAGTATCTGAAGTATCCGGAAGTGAAATTACCGTTCCTTGGAAACCACGGGTAATTACATATGAAGAATTGTTGGATGACGTGAAGTCGTCGGGCGCCGCAGGCTTCTCCCAACACTATCTCGATATTTTTGTTGAAAACCTGCCCCCAGGGATGGACGAAAGGGAAAGGGCGGTTGCGGTGGTAAGCGAAGTTCTGAGATTTTACACGGATAAAGAGCCTGTTATAATAGTAGGGTTTTTGCCGCCTTTTTACCCTTCAAGAAGTAACCTTCGCACGTCAGAGAGGGAACTGGGTTTGCTCAAAGTTGTAGGCGAACTAATCAGAGAAGCAAAGGAAGAACATGGAGAAACCCTAGAGTGCGTTGAGCATTTTGCCGCCATAAGCGATTTGAGCTACATGGGTTTCCAAGGGGAGCGTGACAGCCTGCTGCCACTTGCCACCAACACCCCAGGATGGGGAAAGGTGTACACGCTGCCGCTTGAGGCCCTTCTTCGGTTGGATGTCCCGGTTGTAAACCTGGGGCCTTTGGGGCGCGACGCCCACAAGTACACTGAAAGGCTTGACCTAAGGTATTACCTGGGCGCCTATCCCAAACTATTGAAATCTCTTGTGATGAGATTATCGCTTTTGAATTAAGTTGAGAGCCTCTTTTAAAAGAGGCTCTCTTTTTGGAGGACTAACAAGTCGTTCAGCTTTTGGTCTGCTTGTACTGAGGTTCCTGACCTTCAATCTCTCTCAGACGCGACTCCAAAGTATCAGCTATGGTTTTTGTCTGAGAAGCGGCCGACTGGAAAATCTGTTTGGCGGCCTGATTGTCGGTGTCAAGCGCAAAAGTCTCTAAAGACGAATTTGCGCTCTTCAGGCTCGCTATGCACTGCTTGACTTTTTGCGGAACGGTCATGCCAACACCTCCAAATATCATGTTGCGCAAACCCGGCTGCGGAAATTCATCACCACCCCATGCGGTAACCCCGAGCCCCAAGGTTACATAGGTTATTCCTACAGGATACTCCATGCGTGCCAAGGCTTTGGATCAAAAAAAGGGGGCTTCTCCACGGCTTTGTCTACTCACTTCTCAGTCATGATTTTTTGTATAGCATCAAGCTTGGATAATCTTTTCGTGGGGGTGGCGTACGGAATTGTTGGGGCCAGAATACCGCTAGGCCCAAATATGGTGATTGCCCTAGTATCTGCCATGGCAGGCGGGTTGTCTCTAGGGCTGGGGCGGTTAGCGGCCAGTGCCGTAAATCAGAAACTAGCTACCGCGGTGGGCGCTCTTATTCTGGGCGGCATGGGCCTATGGATAATTTTGAAGGCTTGTTTGGAGGGGTGCGCGCCGCCTGCAGACGGGTCGCCTCGGTCGATACTGCGCTTAAGATTGCCTTCCTTGGGTTTAGTGTTTCAAATATTGAAGGAACCCTTAAAAGCGGATAGGGACAAATCGGGGACAATCGATACCAAAGAGGCTTTGTCATTGGGGTTAGCTCTAGCCCTAAACAATGTGGCCAACGGCGTGCCTGCCGGGTTTATGGGTTTTCCCTTACTTGCCACTTCCCTTTGCATGGGTTTATTTAGCTTAGTGTGCTTGGAGGCCGGGTGCTTTTTGGGGAGAATGGCCGGGTCAAAAGTGGCTAAGCGGGCAGCCGGTATATTGTCAGGCGCTGTGTTATTACTGGTGTCCTTTTTGAGTTTCTTCATGGGGCAAAAATAAAACGCAGTTGCGTGGCTTTTTGGGGCCCCCTCGCAACTGCGCCATTTATGCTAGTATGGTTCCAAATTAGTTGCCGCTTGCGTCTTGTTCCACCTGTTTCAGCATGTCGTAAATTGTAATTACGCTGTCGTTTGTCATGTAATCGTGGGCCATGGTTATGAAAATTTTATCAGTGTGGGCTACAATGCTGATTTCGTTCATGTCGGTTTCGTCGAATTTTAGGGAGTCTTGGGCGTTTGCCCACCAAACACCCACAGCCCCGTCGCTTGTTCTAACGGCGCCAACAACGCCATCTTGAAAATACGGTTGGAACCTAGGGGTTTGCCACCATCCGTCCGTTAACTTCTGTGGGTCGCCTTCTTGTGGTATCTGCCACACGGAAGCGTTATCAGGGTATCCCAGGCTCAGCAACATTCCATTCCCTTGGGGTAGCGACAAGGACGAAAAGATGTAGCTGATGCGGTGGTCATCGTTTTCTTGTGTGTCCCTAAGGTCACAGCGCATTACCGGGTCTTCTTGGGATTCAACATCGGCTATCCACGCCTTCGCGTATTCAAGGGTTTTCACTTCTCCCCATTTACCCAAAACCACATCAGCCGAAACGAAAGCTATATTCTTTGAATCGGCAAGCCATATATTCTGAAACAAAAACTGGTCCATGCCATCGTCTTTGGGGCCAAGGGCTATAGTTTTGACCACATTGCCCATGGTATCCGCTATAACTATGTTTTGGGCCGCGGGCATTGGGCCGTCCTCGCCGGGCAAAAGCTTATAAAGCTGAAGACCTTGCCCCGACGCGTCGGGAAGCGCGCTTGCGGTATAGGCGGCGATGTACTTACCATCAGGCGACCAAGCGGGGTAGAAGCTGAGGGTTTCGCCCGCCGGCAGCAAAGGTTTTTCCTCGCCTGTCTCCAAATCCATGATGAAAACCCCAAGCTTATCGTCTTGGTTCAAATTGTAAACGGCGTAATCACCTTTGGGGGAAATAGCCAGGTAGAAAAGCGTGCCGTAATCGGGGAAATCGTCCCTCAGAAGCGTTTTTTCGCCTGATTCCAAGTCCACAACCCAGATATCATTGGATATCCTCAAGATGAGCTTGCCTGTATCTGACAAAACTAGGTCGTCTACTGTTTTACCTTGTATGGGGGATTCGATGAAAGCAATTGGCGATGTCAAGTTTTGTGCCAAGTCGCCAATCATGACGCTGGTTCCGCGTTCCCCCTGATGTTCTCCTTGGTTAAACCAGCCGTGGACCACAAAAACACATTTCTCGTCGGACAGCCAGCCTACAGGCAGCCATTGAACCAGGTTATTCTTGGTCCAAGTAGTGTCTACGGAGTAAAAATTGATTGATTCACCCAGACTTGTGACGGGGGTTACACCTTCGCCCTCACCTTTAGGGGGAAGCGGTATTGCCGACATTGTCTCTGTCGTTATACCTTGAACTGCCGCCAACAGATATTCACCGGAAGGGGATACGCACTTAGTTTTGTCTGTGGTAACCCACTGGCCCTTGAATTCAAGGCGGGCAAGTTCGGTGGGGTCAACCACGGTTACCATGTTTGGGGAGGTTTGTGTACATCCGATAAGATAAACTGAAACCAGTATCATACAACACACGGCCATGCCGATTTTGGGCTTTGATGAGCTCATGGGAAACGGACCACCTTTTCAAGATTTGGACACTTATATTGACGCGTTTTAAAGTAACAGTGTTCCTGGTATGATCCGGAAGGCGGCGCCAAAAAAGCAAGGAGTTTTGGCAAAGGCTGAGGAACCAAGCATTGCCGGAATTAGAGTAGCGCGTTAGGGGGCGTTAGTTATGGGCAAGCCATTAACAGATAAAGTGACTTGGGTTGGTAAGGTAGATTGGGAGCTTAAGTCTTTTCACGGGCCCGAATTGTCGACTTGGCGGGGCTCATCTTACAATTCATATCTTGTGCGGGATAAGAAGAACGTTCTCATTGACACAGTTTGGGGGCCTTTTGACGATGAGTTTGTGGAAAGGCTTTCCCAGGAAATTGACTTGAAAGATATCCACTACATAGTCGCTAACCACGGGGAACCCGATCACAGCGGCGCCTTGCCCGCGCTTATGAAACGTATTCCCCACGTACCGATTTATTGCACGGCCAACGGTGTAAAGTCCCTTAAAGGGCAATATCATCAGGACTGGAATTTTGTCACGGTGAAAACCGGGGATACCCTGGATATTGGCGAGAGTAAGCTGGTGTTTGTGGAAGCGCCGATGCTGCATTGGCCGGATTCTATGTTTACCTACATGACAGGCGACAATATTTTGTTTTCAAATGATGCCTTCGGTCAGCATTACGCCACTGAATCTTTGTATAACGACGAAGTGGACCAAGGCGAGCTTTACGCGGAGGCGATAAAGTATTACGCTAACATACTCACACCGTTCTCGGGTTTGGTGACGCGCAAAATTGAACAGGTGTTGGCCATGTCGCTTCCGTTAAAAATGGTTTGCCCAAGCCACGGCGTTATTTGGAAACACAACCCTGCTCAGATTATAGAGCAGTATGCCAAGTGGGCAGACGCGTACAAAGAGAATCAGATTACCTTGGTTTATGACACCATGTGGCATGCTACACGAAAAATGGCCGAAGCCATCGCCCGGGGGATTACCCAAGAAGCCACCGATACCGTGGTCAAGCTTATGAACGCCTCTGTCGATGACAAGAACGATATAATCACCCAAGTGTTTCGTTCCAAGACCATCGCAGTGGGGTCGCCCACTGTCAATAACGGGTATATGCATTCTATCGGTGGCTTCCTGGACACTGTCAGGGGCTTGAAATTCAAGGGCAAGAACGCCGCCTGTTTTGGAAGCTATGGCTGGAGCGGGGAAGCGCCGGCTTTAATCAGCAAAAAACTCGAGGATTCGGGTTTCAACATTTTAGAGGCCGGGCTGAAGGTATCTTGGGTACCAGACGAAGATTCTTACGCACGGTGCGTGGAGTTTGGAAAAGCTATTGCCCGAAAATAGCGGTTATTAGTCTCGAGCCGAAAACAGACATGGCTTTCCTTCAGCGCTTGGTCGCGCCAGGGAAAGCCATGAGATCTTAAGAGGGGGTTATGGTTTATAAAACAGAAGTATTCCCATTAGGGAAGATAACCCGAACAGCGGCATTATGGATAGTTTTTTAGATTTGAGTAAATATGCGGTGACGGCGAAAACCAGTATTCCTTTGAGGTTAAATAACTGGGCAAAATGTAACGGATGTAAGGCCGTATCGTCAATCAAGCAAGTTTGTGCCACGTAAACCCCGGCCACGATAATTAAACCCGCCACGGCTGGTTTGACCCACATAAAAGCTGTGCGGATGGAACGGGTGTTGCCGTATTTCAGAAGCAACATGGAGGTCAGCAGAACCACCAAAAGCGAAGGCATGACGATACCCAAGGTGGCGAAAAGACCCCCCAAAATACCTGCTACACGG
>CAYPVF010000014.1:18489-21807 GCA_964414105.1 uncultured Eubacteriales bacterium | reverse complement strand
GAAAGAGATAAACAGCGGCAACGTCTCAAGCGTGATATTGCCTCATTGGAGAAAAGAGTTTTGCGGGAGAAGCAGTTTAACCGCCAAGTCGAACTGAACAGCCAATTGAAACGGTTGAAGGCGGAATTGGAGGGATTGGGGTGATAAACGAATATCTGTTTCTGTCTGACGAGCATCGTGCCCTGGTTGAAGCATATAAGCCGGAAACCGTGACAGTAAAGCTTTCGGACGTTGAGAACAGAACGTTGTGGATAGCTGCTTACTCACTTCCAAACAGAAACGAGGATAGCGCTAGGAAGCTCTCAGAAGTACATAAGACGATCATGCAATACTCGCCACTTGTGCTATCGTGTGGGAGTTCAGGATATTACAACCGTATTCTGTTTCCATTGGTCAACGAACTAGAGCGGAAGCTAAGAAAGCTGCTTTATTTGGCTACCTCCATTTCTGACAACGGCAAAGCCAATAGTAGTATCAAACAGCTTGAGAAGAAAGATTTCGGCCAGATTTTCGATTTGCTTTTCACTGACCAGAACTTCATCCAAAATATGAAGAAGCGAATCAATGCCGAGACAAAGAGCGAATTCGCGGGCAGAAGTAGCTATTCAAAGGGTGAAATCAAATCATATTTGGATTCGCTTGTTGAGCATACGCTTTGGGACACCATCCTCAGCGAAAAAGATGTGCCAGCATTAAGAAGCCGATTCAGGGACGTGCAAACCTATCGCAACGATGTCATGCACGCCCACAACATCGATAGAAGGCGGTTTAGCAAAGCGCGATACTTGTTTAAAACAATAAATAAAGAACTGGATAATGCTATAGACAGACAAATCGGGATTTCAGAAAAAAGGCCAGATGTTCGGAGATTAGAAACAAATACAGCCATATCCCTTGCCTTAGCCGCAATGGATTTGTCGACAATTTCAGATGCTTTCATGAATGTTTCTTTTTCACCGGCTTTGTTGGGAATATCATCTCAAGTGTTGAAGGAGTTACAGAATGTACAGGCTCTTTGCGCGGGCACAGCGTTGGCCGATGCGGCAAAAATAATGCAAGCACCAATAATTCAGCCTGCTCTGGGAGAAGCACTAAAGTCGTTGCAGCTGTTGACAAAAAGATTATCGGTAGTAGAACCTCTTGCTTTTCAGGTCTCCTCAGTTGTGGAGGGCTTTCGACGACAAACAATCGAGTTAAGCGAAATAATGCGTGCCCACCAACGCGGGGTCAGCTGCTTGCGTTCCTTTCTCACGCTGTCCGAATCGCTGAGTCCAACAATCAAGTGGTTTCCGCACAATCTCAACAAAGACAATGAGCCTAATGCTGCTGAAAAGATGGAACCAGAAACCGATGATAATGGGGAAAATCCGGAGGAGGACAAGCCCGATGAGTAACTACAGCCACAAAATGAGATTGGAAACGCTTAACCCTATTGCCGAAAATGTTGCGAAAATTGCTAAGCTGTTCCCTGGCGTGGTTACCGAAGGCAAAGTCAACTTTGACCTGCTACGCTTCATGTTGGGCGATGGAGTGTACGGCGATGAGGCCTACGAATTTACTTGGGTGGGCAAACGTGCAGCCATTTCTGAAGCAGGCAGACCTATTCGCAAGACGCTCCGTCCATGCCTAGCAGAGAGCTGCGACTGGGACACTACTGAGAACCTTTATATAGAAGGCGACAACCTCGATGTGTTGAAACTCTTGCAGGAAAGCTATCTTGGCAAAGTCAAAATGATATATATTGACCCACCCTATAACACAGGAAATGACTTCATCTATCGTGACGACTTTGGCCAAAGCCGAGAGAGGTATGAAAAAGAAACAGGTGCCCACAACGGAGACGGTGACCGCCTGTTTCGCAATACCGAGACGAACGGACGCTTTCATTCTGACTGGTGTAGCATGATTTACCCACGCCTTATTTTGGCAAGGAACCTGCTTCGAGATGACGGCGTAATTTTTGCCAGCATAGATGACAATGAAGTGGCACAGTTGCGGAAGATCTGCGATGAGGTGTTCGGCGAAAGCAATTTTGTGGCCGTCATAAACTGGAAAGGCCGTGGCGGCAGGCAAGATAGTAAGTATTACGCCGCCGTCCACGAATATATTTTGTGTTACGCAAAAAACAAACCCTACTTTAGGGCAGGTGAAGAAATTAAAAGCGGTGATGTTTATCCGAAATATGATGAGGCCAGGAAACGTCACTATAAGATTCAGTTACTACGCAAATGGGGTTCCAACAGTCGCCGTGAGGATAGGCCAAATCTATTCTACCCCATAACCGCCCCCGACGGCACGGATGTGTATCCTATGTTATCTGGTAGAACCGATGGACGCACCTTCAGTTCAGAAGAGTTAGAAGGGTGTTGGCGTCATGGTGCTAACACCATGAAAAAGAATATTGAAAACGGGCTTATTGAGTTCGTACAACAAAAAGATGGCTCGTGGATTCCCTATGAAAAGATCTATGCTCCCGTTGATGGCGAGGAGAAGATGAAGAAGTACACCACCTGGATTGACGACAATAATAGCGGGGCCAGTGCCGTCAAGAATTTATTCGGCAGCGCAGTTTTTGATTACCCCAAAACCCCTACATTGCTTTTAAGGTTCCTCAAGATGGCGAATGTTGAAGATAGTGATATAGTTCTCGATTTTTTCTCCGGCTCCGCCACTACTGCTCACGCTGTTATGCAGCTTAATGTCGAGGATGGTGGCAACCGCAAGTTTATTATGGTGCAGCTACAAGAGGCGACCGATGAAAAATCCGAAGCCTTCAAAGCGGGTTATAAAAACATTTGCGAAATCGGTAAGGAGCGCATCCGCCGCGCTGGAACCAAGATCAAAGCGGAAGCGGGCTTGACTGCGCAAAACCTAGATATCGGCTTTCGCGTCCTTAAACTGGACGACACCAACATGACTGACGTGTACTACGCTGCAGGCGACTACACGCAAGACCTGATTTCACAGATGGAATCAAACATCAAGCCCGACCGTACTGACATGGATCTGTTATTCGGTTGCTTACTGGATTGGGGTTTACCGCTTTCCATGCCCCACACCCAGGAGGACATTGACGGCTTCACCGTCCACACATATAACGATGGCGACCTAATTGCTTGCTTCGAGGAACGCATCAGCGAAAAGGCAATACGAGAGATTGCAAATCGGTGTGGCGCACCGGAACGCCGTGGTATGGCGACTCGCGCCGTATTTCGTGACAGCAGCTTCAATAGTTCGCCCGAAAAAATCAATGTATTCGAAATCTTCAAGTTGATGGCGCCTAATACGAATGTAAGGGTGATATAAATGGGAGAAGCA
>CAYPVF010000014.1:0-18479 GCA_964414105.1 uncultured Eubacteriales bacterium | reverse complement strand
GCGAAAAGGCAATCCGTAAGATAGCAAGCCGCAAACCCTTGCGTGTCGTGTTCCGCGACAGCAGCTTCACCAGCTCGCCGGAAAAAATCAACGTGTTCGAGATCTTCAAACTTCTGGCACCGAACACAGCCATCAAGGTCATATAGGGAGGGCCCGTGGATGAAACTGCAATTCAGGCATCAGCAATTCCAGTCGGACGCGGCGACCGCTGTGTGCGATGTTTTCGCGGGACAACCGTTCCACGCACCGACCTATATGATAGACCCGGGTATGGATACCGCCGCACCGACAGGACAAATGGCCCTACAGGTTACCGAAGGCTTCTCGGGCTTCAATAACGCGCGTGTGACTGTGGCTGACGATAAAATTCTGGAACACATCCGCTCCATTCAGCGGGCCGCACAAATTAAGCCTTCTGACTCCCTGGACGGCCGCTACAACCTTACCGTGGAGATGGAAACCGGAGTCGGCAAGACTTATACATACATCAAAACCATGTACGAACTTAACAAACGCTATGGGTGGAGTAAGTTCATTATCGTCGTGCCAAGCGTCGCCATACGCGAGGGTGTCTACAAATCCTTTCAAATGACGGAAGAGCATTTTGCCGAAGATTACGGTAAGAAAATCCGTTACTTTATCTATAATTCCGCGCAGCTTACTGAGATTGACCGCTTTGCCTCCGACAGCTCGATAAACGTGATGATTATCAATAGCCAAGCGTTTAATGCCCGTGGCAAAGCCGCCAGGCGTATTTATATGAAATTGGATGAATTCCGTTCCCGCCGTCCCATCGATATTCTGGCGAAAACGAATCCGATTCTGATCATAGACGAACCCCAATCAGTGGAAGGCAGGGTCACAAAAGAACGGCTAAAAGAATTCAATCCCCTATTTACACTGCGCTACTCTGCCACCCACAGAGCGGACAGTATATACAACATGATTTACCGCCTTGACGCCCTGGAAGCTTACAATAAGCGGCTTGTAAAAAAGATAGCTGTTAAAGGTATTTCAGTTTCCGGCGGTACAGCCACCGAGGGTTATGTATATCTTCAAGATATAAACCTGTCCAAAGGAAACCCCACGGCTACTATAGAGTTTGATATAAGAAACAAAAACGGATTCAGCCCCAAAACGAGAATTGTTTCCGAAGGCTACAACCTATTCGACAATTCCGGGGAACTCACCGAATACAAAGACGGCTATACCGTAATGCGGATTGACGGGCGGGATTCCTCGTTAGAGTTCACCAATGGGAAGAAACTGTTTGCCGGTGACGTTATGGGAGCAGTATCCGAAGAACAACTGCGCCGCATTCAGATAAGGGAAACCATCCTCTCCCACATCGAGCGCGAGCGGCAGTTATTCGCCAAGGGTATCAAGGTCCTGTCGCTGTTTTTTATTGACGAAGTGGCAAAGTACAAACCATATGATGCCCACGGAAATGCTCTAGGCGGCACCTACGCCGAGATTTTCGAGGAGGAGTACACAGCCATCATCGACAATAGGCAGCTTTCCTTTGAAGATACGCCTGAGTATTTAGAGTACCTTTCGAGCATATGCCCCGAGCGGACACACGCAGGATATTTCTCCATCGATAAGAAAAGCGGCCGCATGATAGACAGCAAACTGGGCGACCGAAGGGAACGTACATCAGACGACACTGACGCTTACGACCTTATTATGAAAGACAAGGAGCGCCTGCTTGATCGCCGCGAGCCTGTGCGGTTCATCTTCTCACATTCCGCCCTTCGTGAGGGTTGGGACAACCCCAACGTGTTCCAGATTTGCACCTTAAAGCAAAGCGGCAGCGATGTCCGCAAGCGTCAGGAAGTGGGTCGCGGCCTACGCCTGGCCGTTAACCAAACTGGTGAGCGCATGGACGAGAATATCCTCTCACGCGACGAAATACACAATGTAAATGTCCTTACCGTTGTCGCCAGCGAGAGTTATGACAATTTCGCAAGGGGTTTGCAGAACGAAATTGCCGAAGCAGTTTCCGACCGTCCACGCAAGGTCGAAGCGAAATTGTTCTACGAGAAATTCGACGACTATACTGCAATGATAATCCACGAGGGCCTCATCGAAAACGGCTATGTGAAAAGGGGCGAACTCACCGACGAGTATTACAAGGCGAAGAAGAACGGCACTTTGGAATTGCCGGAGGAAGTAAAAGGCAGAGCGCTTGATGTTGTCGCCATACTTGATTCTGTATACGACCCGAATGCCTACAAGCCGGAGGACGCTCGTAAAAGCAATGTAGAAGTTACCCTCGACGAGAACAAGCTGAACAGCCGCACTTTCCAAGAACTGTGGTCACGGATCAATGGCAGAAGTTACTACATCGTCGGCTTTGACGAAGCCGAACTTGTAAAGAAGTCGGTTGATGAACTGAACAGGCGGCTACGAGTGTCCAAGATCTACTTCAAGGTCGAAAAAGGTGAACAGGTGGCAACCCTTACGGACAAAGACCAACTTCTTTCCGGCCAGGGCTTCGTCCCCTCCACTGTCGAGCGAGAAGAGGTTACCGCATACACGGCAGTAAAAGCGAGTAATGCCGTCCGCTACGACCTGGTAGGGAAAATCGTGGCTGAAACCGGGCTAACCGGTATTGAAAAGATGATCTTTGACCAATTCAGCGATAACCCCGAGGAGTTTATTATCCGCGCCTCCAACATCATTAACGAGCAGAAGGCGACGGCGATTATAGAACATATCACCTACAATAAGCTAACCGAAGTGTTTAGCACCGACATCTTTACCGAGCCCTCGCTCAAAAAGGGTGCGTTGGGGGTAAATGCTATGAAAACCCGCCGCCACCTATACGATCATGTTATATATGATTCGGACAAAGAGCGGGACCTCGCCACCGAACTGGAATCACATATCCAAGAGGTGGAGGTCTACGTGAAGCTACCCAGAGGCTTTTACATTAGCACCCCCGTGGGAAAGTACAACCCCGACTGGGCAATTGCGTTTTGCGAAGGCAAGGTCAAGCACGTTTACTTCGTTGCCGAAACGAAAGGCAATATGTCTACTTTAAAGCTGCGGCTGATTGAGAATGCCAAAGTCCACTGCGCCCGGAAGCATTTCCGTGCCCTCAGCGGCGAGAATGTGAAGTACGACGTGATTAGCACCTACGACGAATTGTGGGATTTGGTAAAGAATTAGGGGGACAACAGAAGCGACCTTTTTATGGGTCATGGCAAACTGTCTTGTGGGTTGCCGCAGTTCCATTGTCGCGTATGCTAATGCCCGGGCTTCTCAGCATCATGCACTTCCCCACACAACGCCTTCCCCGTGGGCGTAGCCGCAAGACCGCCCAGGGCCGTTTCTTTCAATGTGGGCGACATCAGGCGGCCTACTTCAAACATTGAAACTATCACTTCATCCGGGGGTATTCGGCTTCTCACGCCTGCGAGCGCCATTTCAGCGGCTGAAAGCGCCACAGCAGCCGATGTCGCGTTGCGTTTCACACAAGGAACTTCAACCAAACCGCATACGGGGTCACAAACCAAACCCAAAAGTCCTTTGAGAGCAAGGGCGGCCCCGTGAATACAGTCTTCGGGTGAACCGCCTCCAAGTTGCGTGAGCCCCGCCGCCGCCATAGCAGCCGCAGCGCCGCATTCTGCCTGGCATCCGCATTCCGCCCCCGACAGGCTGGCTTTGTCGGCGATAACTTGACCCACAAGGCCCGCAGTACACAACGCGTCCACCAGTCTTTCATCATCTATATGGTCGATTTCGGCCAAAGCCAAAAATGTACCCGGGATTACACCGCAAGAACCCGCAGTCGGAGCCGCCACTATGGTTCCCATCATTGCGTTAACCTCGGAAACCGCCAGGGAATAAGCAATCGCCCTTGCAAGCAAGGAGTTGCCGCCGAGGCATGTTCCGGCTATTACGCGACTTTGGACTTTTGACGCGTCACCACCGGAGAGGCCGCTTCGAGAACGCTTTTGGGGCTGTGATAAACCTTTACTTACAGCGTCTTTCATGACAGATAACATTCTTTCTGCCCGCTCCGCAACTAGGGTCTTGGAATCGCCCGATTCTTCACTTTCAATCTCCACGGCCAAAGAACCCAAAGAAATGTTGTTTGCTTGAGCCCTTTGGGCCAGTTCAGCAAGGGTCATCACGACTCCCCCTACAGTTTCTCGATTACAGTAAGCTTATCTATTGAAGGAATTGATTCCACTTCGCGCACAATGTCAGAGTTGAATTTCTTGTCTGCCTCGATAATGCACACCGCGGTTTTCCCACGCCCCGACCGGGTCACACGCATGCTCGCGATGTTCACAGCGCCTTTTGCCAAAATGGCTGTTATTGACGCTATGACCCCGGGTCTGTCGGTGTAGGTCGCGACCAGGGTATCGCTCTCGCCTGTGAAATGTACCTGCAACCCCGAAACTTCTGTGATGACGACTTTACCCCCGCCCACAGAAGAACCTGTAACTTCAACCTTTTTTCCCTTGCGGCCGCAAAGCCTAAACCTCACTGTATTTGGGTGAACGTCACCTAAATCTGTCTCGTAAATCCTAAAGGACAGCCCCACTTTTGCCGCATGGGAAGGTGAATCGGGAAGGCGCTCATCATCGAGCGCGAAACCCAAAAGTCCGCCAACAAGTGCCAAATCGGTGCCGTGGCCTCTATATGTGGCAGCAAAAGAGCCATGAAGGGCCATATCCGCCGAAACGGGCTCATCCCCCAAAAGCCGCCGGGCAAGGTTACCCAATCTTGCCGCGCCCGCGGTATGTGAACTTGAGGGACCGATCATAATCGGGCCCAAAACGTCAAACAACCTGTTCAAACGCTCACTCCTTGGCATTCAAGTGTAACAGAAACGCGTCCAACAGTAACTATTCTCACGGTGCTATAACCCCGATACTGGTTCGACTTTGGGGGTCAACCGCAAATAAAGGAAGGTGTATATCTTACAAAGAAGTCCCAACTCAAGCTACCGAATGTAAGATCGGGGGTATAACATGAAACCTTTTATGACTATCGAAGAGATTATTTCCGTCCCCAGGTTATCTCAACAGGCGTTAAGTGAGGACGGGAAGCTTCTTGCATGGGTCGAATCCAAAACAAGCTGGGACAAGAACGAGTACATAAGGCGCGTCCATATCTATGATTCCAACAGCAAAAGCGGACATGAACTAACCACCTTGGATACGCAGTCTCACTCGCCTGCCTGGTCACCTCAAAATCAACTGGCTTTCCTGAGCCCTTGCGGCGAAAGAGACGAAAAGGCCGATCAGGTGTTCATCATGGCTGACGGAAACCCGTTTCAAGCTACCGCAGCCAAAAGCGGCACCCCCCTCTTCAAGTGGGCACCCGATGGTAAAGGGCTGTATTTGATAGCACCCGACGAAAAACTCGCGGAAAAGCAAAAGAAGAGAAAGAAACTATACGGCGACTTCACTTATACCGATCGTGATGACGTTTGGGGCTGCGTGTACTTTCAACAACTGGAACCCGACAGCAAAGGCATAATAGCCGATCCAGCACTTGCTCCAAAAGACCTCAGGAAAACCCGCGCCAAGGCAAAAAAAGTCGCGGGTGGCAAAGGTATCCACATCGTTTCGTTTGACATTTGCCCCAAGGGTGAAGAGCTGGCGTTCTTGGCTACACAAAATCCCAGCGAGGCCGGCTTCGGAAAGACATCGTTATATGTCCAGAACCTTAAGAACGACAAAAGCGAACCCAGGGAGCTTCCGACCTCCGCTACCCTGAACGGGTACGGTCCCATTCTGTTTTCGCCTAAGGGCGACGAGATTTGCTACACTTGTTTCGTAGATGAAGGCAAGTGGTTCAACCTAACCACCGTTGAAACGCAAAACCTCACAACCGGCGAGACCGCCCTCCCACTTTTGAGCCTCGACGAATGCCCTAACCCTGTGGCTTGGACCCAAGATGGGATCGTTTTCACTTTGCAGCAGAAGACGGATTGGTACCTTTACCGTTTGGACAACGACCGAAAAGTTGTGCCTATCCGAACCCAGCCCGGCAGCGTGACTTCGTCTGCCTTTGCGAGCAAGAACGGAAAGCATTTGGCCTATTTGACAGCAACAGCTAAAACACCTCAAGAACTGTACCTTGATGATGAGCTGATTACCAAACAAAGCCGCTACTACAATGGTAAGACATTGAGCCAAAAGGAAGTCATCAGCTGGTCCAGCGAAGACGGCACTATTATAGAAGGAGTTTTGATCACACCCCCCAACGGGAACAAAGCTGAACCCTCCCCCCTTCTGGTTATGGTGCACGGTGGCCCTACCTGGGCGGCTTTTGCCACCATCACCACCGATCGCAACTATCCTGTTGAACAATTCATAGACCGAGGTTTCATTATCTTGGATGTCAACTATCGCGGCAGTTCGGGTTATGGGGCCAAGTTCCGTAAACTCAACTACAGAAACCTGGGGCTCGGTGATTATGACGATGTTATTAGCGGTGTGAATCACCTCGTGAAGCTGGGACTGGCGGACGAAAACCGAGTGGGAATCATGGGCTGGAGCCAAGGCGGCTACATTTCAGCCATGTGCGCTACATACAGTGATAGGTTCAAGGCCATCTCGATGGGAGCCGGGATCAGCAATTGGTACACCTACTACGCTAACACGGACATCACGCCTTTCACCAGGCATTATCTTGGGGATTCTCCCTGGAACGACAGAGAAATTTATGAGAAAACTTCGCCAATCACCTATATAAAACAAGCCAAAACTCCAACCTTGATACAACATGGCGAGGCCGATACGAGGGTGCCGTACGCAAACGCTAAAGAGCTGCACCAAGGACTAAAGGATATGGGCGTCCCCGTGCAGTTGGTAAGCTTCAAAGGAATGGGTCACGGAGCTCAAAAACCGGGGCTTCACAGGGCTATCATGAAACAAAACTACGCTTGGTTCTGTCACCATCTGTTAGGCGATGACATGAACGAGTTCTGGCTCACGGTGGACTAAATTTGGTGGAACAACCCCAGAAGGAGAATCCGATGCCAGACATACTGTTCAGAACTCAGAGCCACATATTCAGTTACCGTGTCGCCGGAATATGTGTACGCGACCATAGGGTATTGCTCCAAAAGCCCATAGGTTGCGGGCTATCTTCTTCGTCTAAACTCGATGTCTGACCCTTTCATGACAGCTACAGGAACGCACCGTGCTACCGGCCTGGCAAGCCCCGCCATCTGGACGGACTTAGTGATTTCGTCTATGTCCTTGTAGGCGTCGGGGGCCTCGTCTTTTATATTGTCCAGAAGCTTTTCGTTGACCAAAATGTTGGACATCTGCTGTTGAAAACGCTTCAGTGTAATGGAAGCTTTAGCTTGTCTGCGGCTCATAGTTCTGCCGGCGCCGTGGTTAACCGTGTAATGGGTTTCTTCGGCCTCGGGAAGAGCCTGCATTATGAAAGAAGCGGTGCCCATGCTCCCGGGTACGAGAGCCGGAAACCCGGTATCAAAAAATGGCCCGTCTTCAAGCTTCCCGTGTTTTGCGGGATAAGCAGCCGTAGCGCCTTTACGATGAACCAAATACCTTTCGTCTTCCACGGTGGCGTAGTTGTGTATGATGTCCGACAAATCGGAAACCGAACCCGGCGGCAGTTTGAAAACCTTCCCCAGGGCCCGGTGAACGTGGTACGACATAATGAACCTGTTAAGGACAGAAAAGTTACAAGCACCGTTGTGGGCAGCTATGTACCTGTTACCTAACTCGGAATCCAATGGCACGTGAACCAGATTCCTGTCCAAAAACTCGACGCCCCGTCTTTCCATATCGTTTCTGAAAAGTCGGATATACTCTTCCGCTATTTGGTGACCAAAACCCCTGGAGCCCGAATGTATCTCTATCACAACTTGGTTCTCAACAAGACCCCATTCTTTGGCCAGACCCTCCATGCCCGGCTCAATATGAACGATTTGCACTTCTATAAAATGGTTGCCCCCGCCAAGGGTTCCCAAGGTGTTCTGCCCTCTGGTCCAAGCACGGTCGCTTATAGCTTTTTTGTCCACCTTCCGCAATACAGAGCCGGGTACAGAGCGTCCCACACCGTTTTTGGCGGATAGCGCTTCAAACGCCGCGTCCATTTCGCCCAATATTGCCGCTTCTAACACCTCATCATCCAAAACGGGGCTTTCGACCTTTTTCCCGGCGCCCATTGGAATTCTGGACTCGACTTCCACCATTAGTTCTCTGAGCTTCGCTTTGTCTGACAAATCTTCAGCCCTAAGCGGTGTTAAGACAAGCCGCATCCCGCAACCTATGTCGACCCCTACTATGCTGGCGCTAACGAGAGCTTTGTCCAAAGGCCACGCGGCCATTGTACCTATGCAAGTCCCAAGCCCTATGTGGGAATCGGGCATGAACGCCAAAGCCGAAATATGGGGCAATCGAGATACCCTATAAGCTTGTTGGAACACTTCCCCCTCAAAAGACTTCTGAACGAGGTCGGTTCCGATGAACCTTATGGGAATAGGGTTTCCGTAGTGAATGTGAGTGGCCTTTTCGGGCACACGCCTAATGCTTATACTGCTTGCGTCCAACCGGGCACCTCCTACAGTTCTAATTGTTCCAACTAACCCTCACGGGAATCGCGTCAACAGGGCGGCAAGGCTTGATGTCTGAAAGATCCAAATCCAGATTGTGTTCGTAGTAGCCCGCATAATCTAAGCCGGCGCCGGAAAAAACCGCGAGGTAAAAGCTGCAGTATCTGGGGCTATAATAGCCATCCTGCGTAGCCGCTATAACCAACTGTTCCCCATTATAGTCCATTGCGGCCGGCCGGTATAAAATGTACCGAATTTCATCCAATTGAGCCAGGTCCCCAAAAAACTTAATACCATAGTGATCGGTCTCGTCGATGTCAAACAGCACGAACCTTCCGTCGCTAATCATGAAAACCATGAAACCATCATACACAAAAAGGCCCAATAGTCGCAGCCACCCATAGGGCAATATGGGAAGCCAACCGAATTAAAGTAGCCCCACACCAGGACACACAACAAGACCCCATTCACTTACATTGTTTCATGCGGGTCACATGTCCACATAAAACCCAATTCCGGGGCCTGTTTATGGGCGCCATTTCGTTGCTGCAGTTTGGTTGGCCATATAAACCAGACTCAAACGGCCAACATCAATGTGGTAGTTTGAAATACTCTTTGTTTACCGATAACAGTAATCTAAATTCCAACAACACTAAACCCACTATTAATAACGATATTTTGATTTTACAATCAAAAGCGTTGATAATAATAACAACCTTCACTATAATGATAACAAAAAGGAGATATGGGCGACCGTGTATACAGAAATAGTGAAAATTATTGAGGGTGGTCTAGTTAACGACAAAGAAAAAGTTGTGAACTATGCCGCTGTTTTGGCTGACAACCTTGAAAATCAAGGTGAGGCGTCATTGGCAAAAAAGATTAGGGCTACCGTGGACAAAAAACGGGGGACGTTGACTTCACTAGATAGTCTCTCAACAAAACCTGTCGATACCGAAAGTAGAATGAATATTGTAGAGGTTACCATGCCTCAAGTTGATCCTGATCAAATGGTTTTGAGTAAATACTGTAAAGATGCCGTTTATAACTTTATCGAAGGTTATAAACGCAAAGACGTTTTGCTTAAGTCGGGGCTCGACGCATCTAACTCATTGTTGCTTTATGGTCCTCCCGGTTGCGGGAAAACATCTGTTGCACAGTTTATCTCTAGCGTCACTGGACTTCCACTAGTCACTGCAAGATTAGATGGTTTGGTGTCATCGTTGCTTGGTAGCACGGCCAAAAATATCCGCAAAATATTTGATTTCGTATCAAAAAGACAATGCATTTTGTTCCTTGATGAATTTGATGTTATCGCAAAGCTAAGGGATGATAAAAACGAGCTCGGTGAATTAAAAAGAGTGGTAAACAGTCTAATTCAGAATATAGATACATTCAGCAACGACAGTGTTCTGATCGCGGCTACCAACCATCATGAATTGCTTGACCCCGCTATTTGGAGACGATTCGCTACTATCATAACTCTAGAAAAACCGCAAAAAGAAGAGATTTCTCAACTGCTTCATGCTCTTCTTGGCGATAGAGAAACTAACTTCTTGGCTTCGACAAAAAAACTGAAAAATATTGAAGATGCTCTATTGGGTCTTAGCCATTCTGACATAAAGACGATAGTTTTGAACTCGATGCGGGGAGTCATACTGGCGGACAGGAAATGCTTAACCAATTGCGATGTGTTAAAAGAAATATTCTTTCACAAGAATCATTTCGTCAGCAGCGAAGACGATTTAATAAAATTTTTACTTGCTTATGGAAGCACGCATAAAGAAATCAACAAAAGCCTGGATATTTCGCTTCGCAAAATCCAAGGGATATCTAGTACTTCTGATGTAAAGGAGCCGTAAATCATGGAAAATGAAAGGCTACCTATTAAGTTTTTTGCACCGCGGGAAATAGATGAACTTACAGTCGAGGGTGGCGGGAGCTCCGAGATACCAAAATGGGTGCTTGAAGGGGATGATCTGAAACAGCGTTCTGAGGAGTTGATATCCGCCTTTAATCAGTTCACCGAACCCATCAACGAACATTTCGAACGTGAATCTGCGGTTCCTTTTGTGTTCATTGCTAAAATGTGTGATGATTCTACCGCAAAATCTCGAAGAAAAAATATTTCATCATTATTTCGGATTGGTTACAAGAGCAATGTAATTGGTGTGGCTGATTCAGATGCACTTATTGTAAAACTCGATTCCGTTTCACAAATGAATAAAATATCTGGCAGACTGCGTGATTATAACCGAAATCGCTTCGCTCTCTCGTGCCTTGAAACTTTCTGGAAGTTTAAACCTACCGTTCAAAGACAAGACGGTGAGGCAAAATACAAAATAAAGCTCATCGACTTTCAAGACTATGAAACAAACGTATCCATGCAGCGCTCGTTTGAACAAACCCTGACCTCACATGAGATCCTTTTCAAAAAAACAAGTTACACTAATCTCTTTCCTGTATATAAGGTTGAGATGCAACCCCAAGCCATGCTTGATAAGCTAATGGGAAGTGATGCGCTTGAAATGCTATTTTCCATCGAACCAATGCCGAAATACGGGGTGTCGCTTGATTCGATTGAGGAAACAATCAACATTAAAGTAATGACACCTGATGATGGCTGTCTGTTTTTTGCAAGATAGATTTCCCTGTTATTGCAGAAAGGTTTTGCGGCGGCCCTACCGGGAATTTTCCTACTGACTTCGCATCAATGAATTCCTAATCCGATGGCTTTGACCTTCGAAAAGCAAAAGGTGGCTATGGTGCACCAGGCGGTCAATCATGGCCGCGGTCATCTGTTCGTCGTAAAAGATGTTCACCCACTTGCTGAATTCCAGGTTAGTTGTCACGATCACGCTACGTGTCTCATAACAGTCGGATATCACTTGGAACAATAGCTTGGATCCGGCAAGATCAAGCGGAACATACCCCCATTCGTCACATATTAGAAGGTCCGTCTTGGCCATTTGCTTAAAGAACTTGGCGATGCCTCCTTTCTTTTGCAGTTCGTTGAGGTGGTTGACCAACGCCGCGGTCCGGTAGAACTGCACCCGTTTGTCTTTTTTGCATGCTTCCACACCTATCGCCGTAGCAAGATGGGTTTTCCCTGTGCCCACGCCGCCGTAAAAAATGAGATTCTTCTTGTCATCCACGAAGGCCGCGTCTTTTAAGGAAGTGACGCTAAGTTCACCTGGCAGACGGATTTCGTCAAAACTGTATCCTTCAAATGTTTTAAGGGAGTAGAAACCCGCTTGCTTGATCAAACGGGTCTGCCGGTTTGCTCTTCGGTAAGCCACCTCGCTCTTAAGTATCTTCAGCAAGTACTCTTGGTGACTTTGGGCCGTCACTTCTTCGCACGTAGCCGCGATATTGTAGCTTAGACGGAGGCTCTTGCAGCACCGGGCTATCTCAGTTTTCATCGCTTTGAACTCCCGTCAGAAAAACGTGGTCGTAATTGCCGAGACCTGATTTCAGTTTCGGCAAGTTGGGAATGTTAGTCGGCAATGCTATCGGTTCAAGTTCTATCAGGCCCCCGTTCAACCTGTTGAACGCCGCGATTATGCTGTCGACATCTTTGGCGCCCAACGAAACAATGGCCTTGACCGCCCGGGTCGCTTTGTCGAAGTCTTTTCTGCGGGTTAGGTCCGCCAAAGCCTTCAACGTTTCTTTCCTGACCGGGTGTGCGCAGGAATCCAAGAACCCCCGCACCTCTTGGGGCAGCATCGTGTAGATCCCGGTGTACTTCAGGGCCGCAGGGCGTTTGGCCAGTTGGCTTAAGTAAGGGAGCCAGTCCATGGTTTCCTGGCGGCTGTCACCGTAGAGTCTTGAATGTCTCACTATTTCTCGGTAGTTGTCGTCAAGCGCTGTCACCTCGTGGGCCGTCAGTTTCGCGAAAATCCGGCCCTTGGCGTACTTTGGGGCCGTGGAGTACGTGTGTTTACCTTTTGCCAAGGTGAATTTGGCGTAGTTGTCTGTCCGCACAGCCACGATCTCGGATTCATCGAAAGGTATGGCGGGCAAGGGCAAGAATGCCTCTTTGTCCTCTTCAAAAAGGTCTCTCAGAAGACGTTCTTTTTTGTAATGGGGTCTTAGCATATCTTCGTCGCCTAAAGTCAGCAGATGGTGATTGAACGCCCGCAGGTTGTCCACCCGAGGCACCGGAACTAGGAAGTTGCGGCGATGGTAGCCCACCTTGTTCTCAACGCTACCTTTTTCGTTACCCTTACCCGGGTTGCAAAAAGCCGCGCTGAAGCCGTAGTGGTTCACCAAGCGCATGAATTGGTCCGTCAAACCACGTTCGCCGTTCTTCATGACGGTTTTAACCACCGGCGATAAATTATCGAACCACAGTTTCTTGGGTATTCCGCCTATGTGCTCGAAAATGTCCCTCAAACCTTCCCCAAGACACTGAAAGTTTTCACCACGGAACAATTGTGTGTAGCCGCCGTTACTGTAGGGAAAGGACACATTAAGGTAATAGCCCGTGATGCGGGTGTTGCGGTCGAAAAAGTCGGCTTGCCCGAAATCTACTTGACCCCCTCCAGGTTCGTGGATGAGGGGCATGAAGAATCCTTTGCCGTCGCCGTAAATCTCTTTTTTCTTCGCCGATACGTAGTCTGCCACTAGCCTGTACGAACAATCGAATTTGGGGTGCTCTCTTACAAGCCGATCGTAAACCCTCTTGGCGGTGTGACGCTGTTTTCGCCTTTCTTTCTTGTCATTTTCCAACCAAGCATCTATCTGTACACGGTAGGGGTCCAATTTGGACGCTCGGGTGGCCGCGGGCTTCTGCCCTGGTTCGTTGAAATTTTCCATGAGAACGTACTTTTTAATTGTCTTGACATCGAAACCCGTCGACCTGGCGATTTCCGCGTATCCCAATCCTTCTTCAAAAAACAATTTTCTGATAGAGTTTATCTGTGCCATTGTAAGCATCCTCCTGGTTTCTCCCCTCGTATTGTGTCTACAAGGGGGGTTCCGAAGGGCCGCTGCAATGGCCTTCTTTGTCTGCAGAAACAGGGAATTCTTCTCTGCAACTTCATCCATTGCCTCGCTGCAATTACCGGTATTTCAACTCTGCACTAAACAGGCTGTCGGTACGAGACTTTGGGAATACTTGATAATGGAATTGCGCCGATATCACATTTATCCCCATGGATGCAAGATAAACGATGGTCTGTATATCCAGAATCGTACATAAACCCTACTCACGGCACATTTGTTGCCGGAGTAGCATTATACGGCGATGCTTGCGAGAACAAAGATTGGGTTGCTCATAAAGGAATAAAACTATTCGATGCAGCGATTTTTCCAGACAAGACAAAAGAAGGGCTAGATGAAGACGAGTTGATTGCAAATATCCAGGAAGCAATTAAGGCGAATCACAAAAAGGTGAAAATCTGGAATCTGTCTATTAGCGTTACCCGCCCGGTCTGCGACACAAAGTTTTCCGACCTTGCTATTGCATTAGATGGGCTACAAGAACAGTATGATATTTTAATATGTAAGTCAGCGGGCAATTGCGACAATTTTGCTATTGGAAAAACGAAGGGAAGGATACACGAGGGTGCTGATTCAATTCGTTCTCTAGTTGTCGGCTCAGTGGCGCACAAAAAGGGAACAGATGATTTTGCGGATATTGACAACCCATCTCCATTTTCAAGAATTGGCCCCGGTCCGGAGTTCGTTATTAAGCCCGAAGTATCTCATTATGGCGGAAATGCCGGAGTTAATAAAAACGGAGATATGGTTATCACTGGAGTAAAATCTTTTTCACCCAGTGGGGACTTGGCGATGAGTGTTGGAACGAGTTTGTCAACGCCACGCGTTGCCTCGCTAGCAACCGGGTTATATCAAGAGCTAGATGAAGATTTTGACCCATTGTTACTCAAAGGATTAATTATCCATTCGGCATCATATTCAGATAATCTACGAATTCCGGCTACGGAAAGAACAAAACAACTAGGCTTCGGCGTGCCCAAAGCTATTCCCCAAATACTTTATAACGACCCTTATGAGGCCACTCTTATACTTCGTGATACACTTTCCAAAGGTGAATTTATTGACATAATGGATTTCCCCATGCCGAAATCCCTAGTACGAGCAGGTTATTACACGGGGCAAATTATCGCAACATTGGTCTATGATCCTATTCTTGACCCTTCTCAAGGTGTGGAGTATTGTCAATCAAATGTTGATGTGAAGTTTGGTTCATATGATGCAAAGACGGAACGCGATGTAACAAGCCGCAATATTCTAAATCCTGTTGGTCGAGAAGGGGCCCAGAATCTATTTAGAGAAAATCTTTACAGCAAAAGGTTGATGAGAGCCAGCCAAAGCGATTTTGCCTTGCGAGAACGGTTACTGATACAGTATGCCGACAAATACTATCCCGTAAAGAAGTATGCAGTTGACCTGTCGGAACTATCAGAAGCAAATAAGCAAAACTACATTACATCAGATAAAAACTGGTATTTGTTTCTGAGAGGATTATTTCGGGAGCATACTGAACAACGCGCTGAAATAGAGCATACAGTTCCCAGCCAAGATATTTGCCTTGTACTCACCATCAGAGATCCTAAACGGCAAGTCAATGTTTACGACGAGGTGACACAGGGGTTAAACGCATACAACTTTTGGCATAGTAATATTAAAATTTCCAGTGACATTTCGATTCCAATTTAACCTGCAAACCAAAAGAGCATTAGGAAAGATTTCTTCCTGATGTTTTTATGGTCCCGTTTAGGCGCTGCGTCCAACTAGGCACCTCCTACAGTTCTAATTGTTCCAGCTGACCCTCACGGGAATCCTGTCCACGGGACGACAAGGCTTGATGTCTGAAAGGTCCAGATCCAGATTGTGTTCGTAGTAGCCCGCATAAACTAAGCCGGTGGCGGAAAAAACCGCAAGGTAAAAGCTGCAGTATCTGGGGCTAAAATAGCCATCCTGCGTAGCCGCTATAACCAACTGTTCCCCATTATAGTCCATTGCGGCCGGCCGGTATAAAATGTACCGAAGTTCGTCCAATTGGGCCAGGTCCCCAAAAAACTTAATACGATAATGACCGATCTCATCGCTGTCAAACAGCACGAGTCTTCCGTCGCTAATCATGAAAACCATGAAATCATCGTGCACAAAAAGGCCCAATAGGATGGCTTTTTGTGCGTCTTCACCCAAAACGTCCAGAACCTTCAGCTTTTGTAGTTCCTCGAAAGTCTTGGCGTCTATGACGGTTAACATGTAAACCCCGTCTTCCTCGGTAACCAGCAGTAACTTGCTTCCATCCGTACTGGTTTCCAAGGCTGCCACGGTGGATTTAGCGGCATCTATACTGAAAACGTTTCTCAAATCATCGGTCGCAAGAGTATTGAGCGTTTGTTCCCGGCTATTCCGGGGAAAATGGTAGATTCCGTAACCCCCGGGAACAAAACTTGTGTCCAAGAGCTTTCCGTCTGTCGTTTGGGGAGACACGGTAAAAAAGCAATCGTTTTCTGTTGCTACACTTTGAATGACAAAATATACATCAGCATCGCGCACCGTCCCCAGGCCTATGGAACGAACGTTTCCCGCTTCATCTTTCCTTATGGTTATTGCCACCCTATGTTCGGGATGAACAGGGATTTTGAAAAACTCGTTGAAAAGCCTTTGGTTGTCCTCATTAATCCCAATCCTTGCAGGTCCGTCAATCCCCACCCTAATAGGGTAAAAATCGTAGTAATCTTCTACATAGACAGTTTCGTTCCGTTCCTCCCCGGGGTTGGTACGGCTCGCCACGTCTTCAAATGGAGTAATTTCGCCGGTAAGATCAATACCGCGAAACCCCGTAGAGCTTCCGTAGCCGCCGAAACGGCTGTCAAGATAAAAACGGAAGGGAATACCGGTCGGACCGTCATATTTTTGGGCCTGGTGGAACTCGAAATCTGTGCTCACTGTGGGCTCCTCACCCACTGTGTAAACGGTATTCCAAAACAGGCGATAGTTGCATTGCACAGTGATATCCAGCGATAAACCGTCTGCTGCACGTTTGTCGCCGTACAAAACGGTCTCGTTTATTACTACCTGGTCTTTATCCCGGTCCAAAGAACCATGCATGTATCCTAAAGAACCGACGGCCAAAACAAACAAAAGTATCACGACAGTAAGACTCTTCCCCACGGTATATCCCTCCTACTCCTTTGTGCCCGTCAGTTCAGAAAGTGCTTTTCCAACGCGATCGGCCCTGTAACGATACGTTTTTTTGATGTGATCCATGAGGCTCTCCCCGGATTCTTCAAGGTCGAGGGTTTTCACATCGCCCACTATTTTGCCGTGATTTATGAGGATGGCCCTACCTATGAAGTTTTGCACCTCTTCGATTAGGTGGGTCGCCAAAAGTATGGTCTCGTTGGGTTCCAAACAGTACCTTGTAGAAATCCTCCCGGTTGAAAACGTCGTTTCCGGCGAAGGGTTCATCCATCATGATGTAGTCGGCGCCTTGGCACAGAGAAAGAATGACTTCGAACTGGTTCTTTTGCCCTGTGGAAAACTGCCGTATGGGCTCTTTGCCCGGCAAAGCAAAGAACTCCATTAGCCCGTTAAAACGCCGTTCGCTGAATTTCGGGAACTGAAGGCCATAAAATTCCTTGTGGGATTGAGCATCAAGGTTGGGAAAGAAGGAGTGCTCGTTTGTGGCGAACGAAAGCCTTTCGATGTTTTGACGGGATATTGGTTCACCGCCAAGGGTAATGCGGCCGGAATAGCTTAGAAATCCCAAAACGCATTTCATCAAAGTTGTCTTCCCGGCTCCGTTTTCCCCAAACAAGCCTACGATTTGCCCCTGAGGTAGGGCTATACTCACGTCATCAAGAGCACGTTTTGTCCCGAAACGCTTCGTTACGTCCTTTATCTCGATCATAATGCCACCCCCATAAAAGCGCTCCATATCTTCTGCCACTGATAGGGCGTAAGGCAAGCAGAAGGTGTAAACGCCATGTAAACCGCGAAATAGACAAGAAGCAGAAGAAAGGAAACGCCCATGCAAATTACCACGCCTAATATAGGGAGGGTAACCAGACGCCTGGGCATTTCCCACCTGTTTGGCAGACGTTTCATGAGATATATGCTTTTGGCGCCTTGAAAGTGGTACGCGTAATGATACACGGCCAAAACCGCCATGCACATAGCCAGAACCAAAAAACTGTTCAGGCTGCCACCCAAAATGGCCACAAAATCGGGCATCACCGCTCTTGTATCCAGCACCTTTTTGAAACCATCCCACAAGAAAAGCCTGTCGCGGCATCTTGTGTAGTTGATTAAATAGCCCAGGCTATAAACGGTGCTGATTATGCACCCGAAGGCAAACCATGTGAGTTCGGAAGACAAATTGATCCCCGGGGGTGCGTATCTTTCAAGCCTTTTGATGATGTTCATGTTCACTGCCATGATCCCCCCTTATGCCCGAAAACGCGCTTGCGGTTATGGCCAAAGCGACAAGAGACAGGAATATATCGGTTCCAAGACTACCCATAGGTTTGGAAAAACTAACCGCAGTGAGCATGGCTAAACCGAAAACGGCTATACCCATTTGATCGCGCCTTTGACGCCAAGAAAAAGACGAGGCACAGAAGCCAAGGGAGATAGCGAAGACGATGTTGCGAATATACCGGCTGGCTTCCGCTAAAGGTAGCAGGCTGTGCAGGAAGCTGTTGCGGTAAAAGGCCAGGAGCATTGTTTGGCCGCTCACAAGTGTAGGGTCCATCCGCGTTATGTAAAGCCTGCCAAGCGCCAAAGCTATAGCCGCCTGAACAACCCAAAACAGAA
Organism: uncultured Eubacteriales bacterium; assembly: GCA_964414105.1. Lineage (GTDB taxonomy): Bacteria > Bacillota > Sulfobacillia > Fermentithermobacillales > Fermentithermobacillaceae > JAXGZG01. Next base: position 124 of record CAYPVF010000014.1, on the reverse strand, counting down.
AGAAACACACGCTGTTATAGCCCGCCCACCAAAGAACTGTTGTTTTTTCCTTAATAGATAACCTTTTTATGGTGTATCGGACACGACTGCCCCCGAACTCGCTTCCCGTAAGGCTCAAAATAAC
>CAYPVF010000013.1:17892-22098 GCA_964414105.1 uncultured Eubacteriales bacterium | reverse complement strand
GAAGGAATGAAGGTGAGTACGACCCCCGAGAGCAGGCCGGGCATGGTGAGTTTCAGAGAAATCGTCCAAAATGCTTGAAAACTGGAAGCCCCAAGATCCCTAGCCGCTTCCACCAACTGCCAATCAAGTTTTTCGGCGCTGGAGTATACCGAAAAAATCATGAAAGGCAAAAGCGCGTAAACCATTCCAACGACAACTGCCGGGTAGGTGTACAATAACCTCAACGGCCCTTGGGAAACACCCAAGGCCATAAGCAATTTGTCAAAAACGCCGTTAGCCCGAAAGATTATTATCCACCCGTAAAGCCTCAGAAGCGAGCTAACCCAAAAAGGGATCATGAGAAGCAACATTACGCGTTTTTTCCAGTCGGTATTTAGTTTTGCCATAAAATATCCGAAAGGGTATCCCAAAAGAACAATAAGAAAAGTAGTTAAAGTGGCCAATTTGAAAGATTCCAGAAAAGTTCTAAAATACACAGGTTCCAAAATCTGAAGGTAGTTTTTGAAGGTGAACTCCCTGAGGATTCCCCAAGTTTCGGCCCTTTTGAGAAAACTCAAAACCAACATATACACTAAAGGGCCCAATACAAAAAGTGCTGTAAACACACCCATAGGAAGGACTGTCAGGATTGCCGCCCTGCGGCTTGCGCTACTGGCCTTGCTTTTCATTGCGGTTCACCTAAGTCAACCAAAACGGCGTTTTGCGGCTGCCAAGTGACAATCACTTTATCCCCGGGCGAAAGCTCTGAATCGATACCGTGACGCCCCGCCCGAAGTTCTGTTCCATCTGTCATGGAGACGAAGATCTGAAGCACTCCGCCCGAATAGTACTTTTCTGTGACAGTTCCCCGAAGCCCATGGGAATCTATGCCGATATCAGGAATCAGATCGACTAGTTCACGCCGGAGCGCAAAAGTGACTTTCTGGCCCGGTACCAAATCTGTGCCGCTTTTAAGCACTTTGCCTTCACCGTTGGGGGTATTTACCACTGCATAGTCCCCCAATACCTCCGTTACGGCGGCCTCAACAATGTTGGCCGAACCCACAAACTGCGCCACAAAACTGGTCTTGGGCGAATCGTAGATTTCAGAAGGCGACCCGACCTGTTCAAACCTGCCGTCTTTCATCACGGCGATTCGATCAGACATGTTAAGCGCTTCCTCTTGATCGTGAGTTATATAAACGAAAGTTACGCCAAGCCTTTTCTGAAGTCTTTTGAGCTCCAGTTGCATTTGGTACCGTAACTGCACGTCTAAAGCGCCCAAAGGTTCGTCCAATAGCAGCACAGCCGGTTGATTTACGATTGCGCGAGCAATGGCGACCCGTTGTTTTTGCCCTCCTGAAAGCTCATGGGGCATGCGTTTTTGAAAGCCACCAAGCCGAACCATATCCAACGCCTCGTCCACAGCCTTTTTAAGGCTGCTTTTTTGTACGCGTTTTAGTTTCAAGCTATAGCCTACGTTGGTTTCAACGTCCATATGGGGAAAAAGAGCATAGTTCTGGAACACCGTATTTACGTTTCTCTGGTTAGGTTCTGTCTGAGTCACGTCTTTGCCGGAAATTATGACCTGGCCGCTATCAGGCGTCTCCAGCCCACCTATGATGCGAAGGGTGGTTGTCTTCCCGCACCCGGACGGCCCCAAAAGCGTAATGAACTCGCCTTTGTTGACGTTAAGGCATATACCGTGCAACACTTTGGTGTTCTGAAAGCTCTTTTGTATACAATTTAGTTGTAGAATAGTATCGTCCATAGGCGCCTCCTTCTAGCTATTTTACAACAAAGGGGTGCATTCTGAAATCTCTTTGGGTACAGAAATAAAAGCGTTATCCGGGGCGGGCCCAACTGCGGGTGAATCATGAGATGATAAAAACGTTTAGAAATATTATATTTGCGGCTGTGTGTGTTCTCATCGTTCTGACGGTAAAAGCAGATATTGCCATGGCTCCGGCTCCGGAAAATCTTGGCCCCGAACCGCCTTCACCAATTGTGCCGGAAGTGCCGGATTTCGTATATGACGCCGATTATTCCATTCCCATCCTAATGTATCATCAGATAGACAGCCCAAAAGGGGGGCTGACTGTGACTCCGGATGATTTTATGGCCCAGATGGACGCCTTAAAGGCCGCGGGCTACACAACCGTCGGCATGGATGAGATTTTATCGGCCATGGCGGGCGAGCCTGTCCCTTTGCCCCCTAAGGCTTGTGCCCTCACTTTTGACGACGGGTATGATTGCTTTTACCGCAATGCTTTGGGTGTGCTGGAAGCTAAAGGTTTTACAGCCACAGTTTTTGTTGTGACCGGGCTTGTGGGAACCACAGGGTACCTGGATTGGGAACAAATTTCGGAGCTTTGTGATATGCAGTACACCATGGGATGTCACACGGTAAACCACCTGGACTTAAGCACTTTGTCCGGGCCCGGCCTGACAAAAGAGATCTCCGGCGCCAGGGACACTCTTAGGGAGAAAACAAATCAGGACGTGTTTTCCTTTTGCTACCCGGCCGGCCGGTACAATGCCCAAGTGGTGGAGGCTGTGGAAGGTGCGGGGTTCTTAGGCGCTGTTACCACGGAACCCGGCACCGCAAAGCTTTCTGACGATCGGTTTACCCTAAAAAGGGTTAGGGTGGACGGGCGTGATAGCTTAGATACTTTCAAGAACAAACTGGGCATACAATAAGCGGCGTACCCCGGCTATTCATACAGAAGGCTTACCGTAGCTGTTTTCGGTACAATTTGTACCCAGGTTTGTCCCGGCGCCAATTCTATTGGTTTGTTGTTTTCGTCCAGAAACATAGTAGCGTCTTGGACACCTTCCTTTTCCCATGTACCTTGGCTCCAAACCCCTCCAGTCAGGTATTGGGCATTTCCCTGCCCTATAAGGTCAATTACAAGCCCGCCGTCGGAATATGCTATTTTGGATGAGACAACCTGAATCAGGACATTTGATACTAATATCTGTTCTTGTGTATCCAAATCCACTTGCTGAAGTTCGTTGCCTCCGTCAATAACATAACGGGTGTATCCTTTTAGTTCGGGTTGATATCGATATTCAACTTTGTAGTTGTATCCGTAATCGATTCTAATGCCGCCTACGGGTTCTTCCGCCCAATCCCCAAATTCATATCGCTTTTGGGGGCTTCCAAGGGGCGTTGAAACGGCTTTTCTTAGATTTTCTACGCTGGCATAAAGATTGTTGGGCGCGGTACGGGATGTTCCCCGCCAGAATAAATCACCCCTATGAAATTCGTCGGCGTCTGCAACCTGCCAATCTCTAATGGGCTCCAAGTCTTTGGGGTCGCCGCCGCAATGAGCGATTATGGCCCCCCATTCCTTGGCCAACATAACTAAATATGGCCTGGCGCTTCTGATAGGGCCCACCGTTTCCGGGGCTTTACCGTGATATATGGCCAAATAGCGGGTGATTCCGCCCTCAGCTTGAACTTCGTAAACAAGGTCTGCTTGTGATAGACCACTTTGGGGCCGCGCGCCTTGGTTGTTGCCTATTGACACTGCCACAGGGCTGCCTTCCGCCACAAGAGGGGTTCCCGTAATAGGAGAAAGAGGAATGTCTACTTCTGGCGGTTCTTGTTTGGATACCGGCGCCGGTTCAGGGGGTTCTTTTGGCGCGCAAGCGCTAAAACCCACAATCATGGGTACTGCCAAGAACAACGCCAAGACAACAGACCAAGACCGAACTTTAGCATTTGATGCCGTGATAAACATGGCTTTTCTCCTTTTACATCCCACAGGGTCAACGAAACGAGTTTGTATTATTCTACCAGAATAATGACATATAGGAATAGCCATCCACCCCCTTGACAGCCGAATTATCCTAGATGGTAGGGTTTGAGTTATGTGAGGAGGTATACTATGCCTATTTACCAGTATAAGTGCAAGAAATGCGGATTGTTCGAAGTTACCCAGAAGATAACCGAAGAGCCTATCAAGACGTGTCCTACATGCGGAGGCGACGTCAAAAAGATGATAAGCCCTGGAATTGGCATAGTGTTCAAGGGCTCGGGCTTCTACTGCACCGATAATCGAAATACCGCCGCCGATACCAAAACCAAGGCCAGTAACGGCGGCTAAACAACACCCTTTGAAAGACAGGGGCTTTAACTGTCAAAACTAAAGCCCCTGTGGAAAAGGGCTTTCCACAAAACCACGGCTATGGTCGCGTCCAAGGCGTGGTGAACCAGTGTCC
>CAYPVF010000013.1:0-17882 GCA_964414105.1 uncultured Eubacteriales bacterium | reverse complement strand
CCTACACCTACCAAAAATCCCGCTTGTTGTAAGGTGAATCCAAAGAAAAGCACTAAAGTGGCTTCCAGCAGGGCATGTATGGGCGCCAAAACCACCAGGGTGGCGGGGTATGAGATTCGTTTTTGTATCATGAGGGCGCCTATGATGCCGAGAGGGATATGCATAGCTGCCCTCAAACCGATTACAGGACCTAACCTTAGGAAGAATCCAAGCGAAGAGCCTACACCCACAATTCCCGCTACAAGCGGCCCGTATAGCATGGAAAGGAAAGTTGGTACGTGTGATGCAAGAGTCGCCGAAAAAGGGCCAATGACTACTCCTAAAAGCCCGCCCAGAGCTACAGGTATTATTATGGATAAAGCCAAAAGAAGTGAGCCCATTACCAGTCGAAAAGATTCAGGATGTCGCACGACCTGTCGCCTCCATTTTGCTGCCCGGCACAATACAAAAAGCCTATCAGCTGTCTTGTCACCTGTAAAGTGGGAAGCAACAAAAAAAGCCCAGGGCCAGCGTGGCCCCGGGCCGCAATCTGCTTGGTTTTTAATACGCGAACCAGTGATTGCCTATTACAGCCGCCGTTGGTTTCGACCAAAGCCACCCATTGGTGACCTGGCGGTAGTTCCAGTAGAACAAAGCGCCCCCGGTGGGGTCGGCGCCCCAAAGCGCTTCCTGGGCCGCGGCAATACTATCTTGGGAAGGCTGGGAGTTGAACATCGAGTTCCCCACACAAGAAAATTGCCAGGGTTCATAAACCACGCCCGCTATTGTATCTGGGAAAAGGACGCTATCGACACGGTTCAGGACAACAGCCGCCACAGCCACTTTGCCCAGATAAGGCTCGCCCGCGGCTTCCGCGTACACGACACGGGCCAAAAGCCAAAGCTCATCCTGGTTGTAGGACCTGTTCCATGGGCTATAGGCCTGTACGCTTTTTGGCGCCGCAAACACCGAGCAAGACACCAAAAATAAAACCATTACCAATGCGGGTAAAGCTTTTTCTCTAACGATACGCATTACTAAGTACCCCTTTCTAGCCTCCGGAGTTAACTATGGGTTCGGTGAAAAGGGTTGAGCCCTACTGTTGTACCCAACAGATTCACCCAAAAATGGTTCCTCCGTACCCTTCGAACTTGAATCGGGATTCGGCGTATTGGGTAGGAGTATAGCACCGTAAGCTGGGCAGTTCACTAGTAGATTGATGGTAAAAGTAAAGCGAAGTGGCTACTCGGTAAGTAAAATGCCCATTTTCGTCAGAGCTTGTTCCAAAGATTGGATTACAGTTTTGTCTTTTCCCCGCACTGTGTGAAGGTGCACTCCGTCGGTTAAGGATGACAATAACCCCGCACCTGTGTGCTCCATTGTGACCAAAAATTCATCCACATCTTCTCGTGTTTGACATGACAGTTGGCCCGTAAGCTGGCCGTAAACAGGGTGATCCACTATCACGTCCAATACCTCAACATCCAAGTCAACGGCACAATACAACTCGTCTTTGGTTTGAGAGCTATCGTGTCTGACGGCGATAAGCTTGGTAACTCCCCGCGCCCTGGCCTTGGGCAACATGGTATATCCTCTGGGCGTGGCCAGTATGCTGGCGCCGGACGCCCTTAAAACGGCGATATCTTGTACTATGACTTGACGGGTAACACCGAGCTTAGCGGACAGTTGCGCGCCGGCCAAAGGAACGTTGGAAGACTGCAGCAAGCGCAGAACGGCGCCGCGCCGTTTGTTGGCATTCACGCTTATCCCCCCGCAACTACTTTACAGCATGTTGCGAAAAAGCGTAATCCACATTGTAAGGGTTAAAACGCTCAAAAGAGTGCTTGCCAAAGTCACTTTGGAAACACCGCTTGGGTTGGTGTCGAATTCGTTGGCCAATATCACCATGTTTACTGCTGAGGGCATCCCTTGTTCAAGGGTCAAAACCCAAAGGGGTAACCCCCGTAACCCCACAGCGTACCCTACCAAGCCGGCGAAAATTGGCGCGACCAAAAGTCTAAAACTTACCACAATGGAAGTTGTGCTTATGGACAGATCGCCTTTTACACCGGCCAATTGGGACCCCAAAACCAAAAGGTATATTGGCGCTGTAGCACCCGCCAAAAGGCTTGCGGGCCTGGCGATTATTTCAGGTAAGCTAATGTTCATAAGCCTCACTGCAATTCCTAAAGCTAGGGCATATATTGAGGGCATACGAAAAACTTGCCCAAACGCGCGCTTCGGGTCCATTTTGCTTGACGCCGCAAGATAGATTCCCAGACTGAACATAAGGATAGTTTGTGTGCTCATGACGATAACGCCAAGATCCATTCCTTCTTGCCCGAAAGCGAAAAGGAGCACAGGCAAGCCAAAGTTGCCAGTATTTGCGAAAATGGCCGGCAGGCTCATGGACCTGTACTTATCGTCATCCCACTTCAATGCCTTAGCCAGCGCGGTGAAAGCAAACCACAGGATAAATGGCATGGCCAAGCCGGATATAGCCAGAAGCCCCGTGGTACTCAGGGGGGTTGTGGAGGTTGCCAGCGAGTGAAAGGACAAAGTGGGCGTCAAAATGTACAAACAAACGCGGGATAGTGTGCTTGCGTCTAAAGATAACTTCAAAGTCGCCACATACCCGATAAGCGCTATCAAAAACGCCGGTAATACTGCGTCTAGGGGCACAAACGTCATCCTCCGTTGCGGTATGAGTTTACAGCCCATTATACACTTACAGGCCGCGCCAGGGCAGGATATTTCGGGCGGCGGAAAGAAACCACTACGAGAATTCGGTATTGTAAAGAATATGAAGGGAGCGTTATTACACATGATTGCCATAGTTAACGGCAAGGTAGACACTATAACCCACGGTGTGGTTTTGGACGGGGTCGTACTTATAGACGCAGGCAAGATAGTCGCGTGCGGTAAAGATGTAGAAATACCGCCCGGCGCGGAAGTTGTGGACGCCAAAGGCAAAATGGTGACACCGGGGCTTATCGATTCCCACAGTCACTTGGCGATTTTTGGCGAACCGTCTGTGTGGGCTACAGCCGACGGAAATGAAACCTCCGATCCCAATACCGCGCAGCTGAGGGGAATCGATTCTCTAAACCCTCAAGACCCGGCTATTCCGGATGTGGTGGCGGCCGGTGTTACCTGTGTGTACACTGGGCCCGGTAGCGCCAACATCATAGGGGGTACGGGTTTTGCCATGAAACTTCGGGGCAGAACTGCCGAAGAGATGATAATCCCCGGCACTGAGGGCATGAAAATGGCGTTGGGCGAGAACCCAAAAAGAGTTTATGGGGACATGCAAAAGAAGTATCCCAAGACCAGGATGGGTAACGCCGCGGTGTTACGAGAGTCGCTGCTCAAAGCTCAAAACTATCTAAACAAACTTGAGACTGATAACCCGCCGGAACGAGACCTGAAACTCGAAGCTCTAGGCAAAGTGCTAAAGCGCGAAATGGTAGCCCGAATTCACGCCCACAGGGCCGACGACATAATGACAGCTATTCGCGTGCTAGAGGAATTCAATGTAGATTACATTATTGAGCATTGCACCGAGGGCCATATGATAGCCGATATTTTGGCCGAAAAGAAGGTTCGTGCCACGGTAGGCCCGCTGCTCATGGCCAGGGGAAAGATGGAAATAGTCAATACCATTTTGGCTAACCCGGGCATTTTGGCCAAAGCCGGAGTCAAAGTGGCAATACAATGCGACGCAAGCTCGGCCACTAAATGGCTCGCCCTGCATGCCGGATTGGCTGTAAGGGAAGGGATGCCCCCTTCGGAAGCCATGAAAGCCATCACTATCAACGCCGCTGAAATTTTGGGGATAGACGATAGAGTTGGAAGCCTCGAAAAAGGGAAAGACGCTGACGTGGTTATTTGGAGCGGCCACCCATTTTGGACCTCAACTGTCGCTGAAAAAGTATTCATCGACGGGAAACTGGTATACGAGAAGAAATAAAAGCGTTCTGCTCACAAGGGATTTTCAAGCCGGCGGTGCTTTTGGGTTCCGTCGGCTTGCCTATTTATCCACAATCTGTTATTTAAATGGCGTGTGAGTTTTGACCGGAAGAAAAGAGGTTTTGGTGTGTCAGAAAACGTAGCGCGAAATACTGTGTTATTTGATCTGGACGGGACGCTTTTGCCGCTGGATGTGGATTTTTTCCTAAAACATTACCTAGAGGAAGTGGGTTTGTATTTTAAAGATTACATAGACCCCCCAAAAATGACCAAAGCTATTATGGCGGCCACAGAATTCATGGTGTCAAACCTAGACCCTACTATGACAAACTTGGAAACGTTTGCTTCAGCTTTTGAGCCATTGGTAGGGCGGCCTTGGGAGGACATGTGGCCCCAGTTCATAAGTTTTTACCAAAAGGAGTTTCCGAAACTTAGAAGATTCGTGGCCAGCCAAAGTCCGGCTGTGGAAGTTGTTGAAAATTTGTTAAACTCCGGGTTTAACATTGTTTTGGCGACAAACCCCATGTTTCCTGAATGCGCAATTCGGGAGCGGATGGCTTGGTGCGGAGTTGAAAAATTCCCCTGGCAATTAGTAACCACTTTAGAGCAGATGCACTTTTGCAAGCCGAATCTGGATTACTATAAGGAAATCGTGGAAATCACGGGCATAAACCCCAAAAAGGCCGTAATGGTGGGAAACGATGTAAAAGAAGATATGGTGGCAAAAGAGTTGGGCATGAAAACTTTTTTGGTGGAGGATTTCGTCATGAACGGCCAAGGCGACTTTGTAAAACCCGATGGTAGGGGCAAGCTTTCCGATGTTCCGGAATTTGTTATCAATCATCTGGTGTAACCGCAGAAAATCGGCGGAAAGTCATCCGGTAAATGGGTGTCCCTCCGCCGACCGCGATTCCCGATATCTAGGGCGCCGTGACTATTGTTCTGACAGTTCCTGCTCTTTCTGACTGAACCACTACTTCCGCGAGTTTTTGGCCGCTTTCGGCTTTGGGCGATTTTAGCACCAATTTTACTTTGGTTTCCAGTCCAAAGGGGCCCGAACCCCACCCGGGCAGATGCGACAATTCCTCGTACTCATTGCCCGCTACCAAAGATACGTCCGGCTCCAACTCCACCTTAACCTTAATGGGTTTGACGACCTTCACGTTTTGCGCCTGCATTGTGGATGAGGTGGGTAGGTAACCCAAGTTTTTAACGGCGCAAGAGAATTCGTACTGACCTGCGCCAATCTCCTTACATACTACCTTTTCCAAACTTAGGGTAGGTAGGGTGCCCGCTAGCATCAAGCTAAAAACCATGTTTTTGTGGCATTCTTGAGTCAAAAGGCTAGGGGGGGGATTTTGCCGCAAAAACTTCGGGTTTATCCCGCCAAGCTCCACTTCTCCCAATTGAGGATGCCGGAAGGTTCTCCAATCATGCCATCCTTCCCCGGCAAGCTCTTTATCCACATACTTCAATATCTTGATGTCGTCTTCTTCCTGCTGATCTTCGGATAAATTGAGTCTGCTTTTGAGGTCTCTTTTGGGAATTCCGGATCTTCCGTTTAGGTCCCAAAGCTCAACGGCAAACGACATAAGCCCCATTACGTCGTAACTGAAGTCTAGGAAGCTGCCTGTAGAGGGCCGCCTTTGGTCCATGGTAAAACCCTCAAAAATGGATACACACGGGTACCCGGTGATCTCATGACCCCGTCTTCCTATGCTTTGCAGCGCTCGCAGATCGGGGGTGTTAATGTCTTTGTCGGGCCCGGCCGTCCTGGGGCGCAAAATGTCGCCTCCGAAGGTGTGGTAAGAAAGGGCTATGGCTATGTTGTGGTGGGTTCTGAAGAAATCTCCCACCGCTCGGGTCTCAGGTTCGGAAAGAGGGAAAGGCCCGGGACCTGTTTGTTGGCTTGCGGGGTGCCAGTTTCCGGGGTAATTGCGGTTTAGGTCCAACCCCCACTTGGGTCTGGCGGCCCCAATTTTCACGCCATCCCAAATGTTGAACAAACCTTCGGTGACTAAACGGTAGTACTCGCCTCCAATGTCGCCGGGTTTGCGCCTTACCATGACCCGGGGGTCTTTTTCTGATATCTTCCATTGACCGGCAGTGTCCTTCCAGCGCATTTGAAGAATGTGACCGTCACCGTCAATATCCTCGGGTACTAGCCCTTCTCCCAAATCCTCGTCGGGATATGGGCGCACACTGGAGCGAAGTGTATAAGGCGTTGTAAGGTATAGCTCGGAGCCGTCGGGGCTCACCCTAGGCACAATATAAAATGTGTAGTTGTCTACAAGCTGTTTTACTTCTGGGTCTTTTTGGTAGCTCTCGCACAAATGTTCAATGGTATATACACATACCGCCGACCCCGTTACTTCTCCTGCGTGGTGGTTACCGTCAATATAAATTGCGGGTTTGTCCAGGTGGTTCCCTATGGCTTTCTGTGTAATTATGCACACTGGGATATCCCTGTTTTCAAAAGATTTGCCGATGTGTTGAATCTCGACTATATCGGCGTAGTCTTTTTCTGTCTCTTTGAGAAAATCCACGATTTCCTGGTATTTTAGGTATTTGCCGGATGTCTTGGTCATGCTATCCCCTCTCTTTCGTCAGTTACAATTCGATAAGGTAATCCAATATCCTTTGTTTAGCTAAACCCTTGGAACGCTTTTCAGCGACAGGCTTATGGTATGCTCAAACGGCAACATATTATTTTGAACAAAGGTGCTGCAATGGGTAGTCATTTGGAAATATTCGAAATCGAAACAGGCGGGGCTTTGGATCTTATAAGCACTTTGACTTGCGGGCAGGCTTTCAGATGGGTGGAAGCTGCCATCTTGGGCTGGGGCGAGCTTTCAGTCTGCTTTAAAGGCGTTATTTCAGATTTTGGTGTAATTCTCGCACAAAAAGAAAGGTACAGCTCACCTTTGTATGTGGCTTACGACCCTTTCTATGCGGACCAAAAAAGGGTGGAAGCCGCGGTTTCGAAATATCTATCGTTGGGCGATGATCTTTTGGGCATAGGCGAAATCCTTTTGGCCACAGGCGGGATAATGGCTGAAGCCGTGCCATTCAGCAGGGGTATGAGGGTTTTAACTCAAGACCCTTGGGAGTGTTTGATATCGTATCTTATTTCGGCCAACAACAGTATTTCGAACATATCTCGCGTGGTATCAAATCTTAGCCGGGCTTATGGCCGGCCTTGCGGTCTAGGCCAAATGACATTTCCAGGCCCAAAGGCGCTTCATGGATGTTCCGCACAGGAAATTCGACAATCCAAGTGTGGGTATAGGGATGAGTTTATTCAAGACGCCGCGAAAAAGGTTTGTTTCCGCGAAATAGACCTTTCCGCAATCGAACGTATGCCCGAAGATATAGCCCGTGAAGAGCTCATGAAAATCAAAGGTGTAGGGCCAAAAGTGGCCGATTGCATCTTGCTCTTCGGATATCACAGGCTATCGGTGTTTCCCGTGGATGTTTGGGTGAAAAGGGCCGTATCCCATTTCTATCTGGAAGGACGCCCCGTTACCCCCAAAGCCGCAAGGGTTTTCGGCAGGGAAAAATTCGGCGATTTGGCTGGGTACGCGCAAGAATATTTATTCCACTACACTCGCGCCTTTTTTTTGGGCGGCAAACAGACTGACACCCAGGACGGCTCCTATAACCAATGCGACGCCAAGGATTTGTGAGATAGTCAGCGTCTCTTTTAATACGAAATAGCCCAAAAGACAGGCCGCCACGGGCTCACACATGGCTACAATGGAACCCCGGCTGGCGTCGACTTTGTTGATTCCGTCGGCGAAAAGAACAAAGGCTCCCAAACCCGGGCCAAGCCCCATAACACAAAATAGAACCCAAGTCTTTGCGGAAGCCGCCATGAGTTTTGAAAAAACCGGTATTCCCCCGGTTGTTACTGCCATAATTATGCAAAGCTCAAGAAAGCCGAAAGCCATCATCCATAGGTTCATGTAAACAGGCGTGAACTTTTTGCCCACAAGCTTAAAGGCTAGAGTCTGGGCGCCGAACGCCAGGCCCGACAAAGCGGCCATGAATATGCCGAAAGCGGAGCCTACTACGGGTTTCGCCCCTATCCCTATAAACCCTGAAACCAGGGCAACCCCTAAAAGAGCCGTCAAAAGCGCCAGGGTTTTGTCTTTTGTGATGGGTTCTTTAAAAGCGAAGTAGGAAATTAGCATCACGAAAAATGGGGCTGTGTAATTGAGAGTGACAGCGGCTGCCAAGCTTATCTGGGTAATAGAATAAAAATACGTGGACTGAGCAAGGATCACCCCCAAAAAGCCCATGAGGACGAAGGTGCTTACATCGTTTTTCGCCGGAAACAGGCGGTTTTGTATTTGATCTTGGGGTTTGGAGTTTCTTTTTTCCGCCAAATGTTTTCCAGTAACCCAAATGCCCAAAAACACCGCGGAAAACAGGGCTCTTGCCAAAACCACATCCCAACAGGTAATACCTTCAGCTTGGAGCAACCTTATAATGGGGCCGGAAAGGGCCCACAAGATGCCTGCCAACGAGACTTGGATGTATCCCACACAAAAACCCCCGCAATATGCCTATGTCATCGATCATGGCACAAAGCGTGAATTTAGTCACTACAAGCCCTAAAGCCAAAGGATATCTGCTTTGAACCAGAGAAATACGTTGATAGCGACCTTAAAAGAGGTGAATTGATACGTGGAAATGAGATTTGACCATTATTATGAGTTTTCGGAACTGGAGAACTGCCTGAAGGAACTCGCCCAAGCCTACCCCGACTTGGCGCAGTTGTCTTCGGTGGGTAAATCTCCCGAAGGCCGGGATATTTGGGCCATGACCATAACACAGGCTTCGTCGGGGGATCATCATCAAAAACCTGCGTTCTATATTGATGGAAATCATCATGCCGGTGAAGTCACAGGGTCAATGATATGTTTATACACTGTGAAGCATCTGCTTGAGCAATACGGCAAAGACCCGCGGGTAACGAAACTATTAGATAGATTTGTGTTCTATGTGATTCCCAGGGTTTCCCCCGATGGGGCCGAAGTGTATTTGACAACCCCAGAAACTCTCAGGTCAGCCCCAAGGTATTATCCATTTCCTGACCCCGAGGAAAAGGAAGGGCTTTACCCGGCAGATATAGACGGGGACGGGCACATATTGCTCATGAGGGTAAAAGACGAAGCCGGCGAATGGAAGGTTTCTCACAAAGACCCCAGGGCACTTGTAAGGAGAGCGCCGGATGACGAAGAAGGTACTTTCTACAGGGTCTATACCGAAGGCCTTATTCGTGACTATCAAGGGGGAGAGATTAAACAAGCTCCCGGCAAGTGGGGGCTAGACTTTAACCGCAACTTCCCTTACGGCTGGGCGCCCGATACCAGGCAGCCCGGAGCGGGTGAATTTCCCCTCTCTGAGCCTGAGACAAGGGCCATAGCTGAGTTTATAGTAAAGCGCCCCAACATAGTTCTAACTTTTACCTACCACACCACAGGCGGGGTTCTGTTAAGGGTTCCCGGGGCTCACGTGGCTTCTAAAAGCCCGGCTAAGGACATACAAGCACTCATCGCAATCGGCGACATGGGTGTAGAGGAAACGGGATATCCATGCATCCCGTGCTTTGAAGATTTCATGGGCGGCGGGGACAATTTCAGTACAGGCGCCTTTGATGACTGGCTATACGAACACAGGGGGATTCTTGGCTATACTGTTGAGACGTGGAATATGGCCCAAAGGTCCGGAGTTGGGCAATGGCCCCGGCGCGAAAAGAGTCTGGCGGAGCAAGACGAGGACTTATTTAGGCTTTTGTCCTGGAATGACAGAGAACTGGGCGGCCGCGGGTTTTGCCAATGGAGGCCTTTTGAACATCCTCAATTGGGTCAAGTGGAAATTGGCGGCTGGTACACAAAGTTTGTAGTGCAGAACGCGCCCCCGTCTTACCTTGAAGCCGAGTGCCACAAAAATATGATGTTCTCTTTACGGGCTGCCGCGGCTTTGCCAAGACTCACGTTGGAAAACGTAGCCGCCGCCGAGCTCGGCCCCGGTGTCTATGAGGTAAGTGCTTTAGTAAAAAATCTCGGTTATTTACCCACCCAAGGAAGTTATCAAGCTCAACGTGTCAACAAGGCCCGGCCCCTGGATGTAAGGGTGTATGGGCAGGGGGTTTCTGTAGTCGGTAAGGCTAAGAAAGAAATCCAAAACCTTGAGGGCCGTTCGGGAGCCTCAGGCAGCTTCGGTATGGGCTACTTCAGGGGGGCGTCGGACCCGCGAGAGGTCAAAGTATCGTTTGTGGTAAAAGCCCAAAAGGGCGCTTCTGTAACCGTAGAAGTGTCCAGCCAAAGGGCAGGGTGCGTATCAGCCAATATACCTTTGCAGTAATGAAACGAGGCTTATAGCAGATGGGTTCCAACAAAATCTGTATCGTGTTGAGTCCTGTGGCAGGGCACGGAAAAGCTGCGAATATGCTGCCAAAAGTGCTGGAAATCCTAAAGGATGGCGGCATCGTGCCTGATGTTATGCATTCCCAATATCCCGGGCATCCCATAACGCTTGCCAAAGAGGCATGTGACAAGGGTTACAGGATGGTTGTAGCCATGGGAGGCGACGGTACTGTCGGGGAAGTGGTAAACGGGATACTGGATTCAAAATGTCCAAAAGTCACTTTAGGGATTATTCCGGCAGGCACAGGCAACGATTTTGTGGCGGGCAACAGGCTATTTCCCGACTGGATACACGCGACAGAAGCATTGTTGGAACCCAGTGTTAGACAACTGGATGTGATTTCCTTTGAAGATTCCGGGGGCGTCAATAAGTATGCCATAAACTCCATTGGGGTAGGTTACGATGCCTATGTGGTAAAACAAGTGGCGGCCCAAGGTTCCCGGAAATTTGGCCGTTTAGGGTATATGCTGGAAGCCTTGAAAGGAATCATAAATTTCGAACCCGCGGTTTTACGGCTGGGCATACAAGATGAAAAGTCCGAAACCAACAAGGTGGTTACTTCAATAATCGGTTCCTCCCACTTTTTGCGCGAAAAAGAAGTATGGCTTTTCGCCATTACAAATTCAGAGAATTTTGGCGGCGGTATGAAGGTGTGCCCGGGGGCGAATTCCTGGGACGGCCGTTTCGACTACGCTTTTTTAGAGGGCATGCCCAGGTATAAGCTTTTGCGGCTGGTTTTTTTGGTCCGTTCGGGAAATCATATTGGCAAACCCGGGGTTTTACGCGGCCAAGCGACTGAAATAATCATAGGCGCTCCCCAGGGGTTCCCTTGTCATGTGGATGGAGATGTGGTTGACGCACGCTACCCCATCATTATCCGTTTGCAGGCAGGTGTTCTACCGGTAGTTGTGGGTCGGCGAGAGGCTTTTGAAAAAGGGGAATCGGCAATTTGAAGCTAACTGAGGGTGGCGGCTTTGTTACCGGCAGTAAACTCGGTGATCTGTTTTCTGTTTTGAACCCTTTTGACGGTGACCTAAATCTAAAACCTGAAGAGACGCGCCAAACTGTTTTGGCAGCGAACGCAAACTTTCCTTTCGAACTCCAGGTGGCGGCTTTCATACAGGCGGCGTCGCTGGACGGAGGGTCGCCCGTCATCATGCAGGCCAGCGGCGGGGCCCTTTCGCTGGCAGGCCGCGGGTTGAGCGCCACCAAGGAGGAGTTTCCCACAAAAGACGAAAGGCTTCTGGCGTTACGCTTGGGGGCGAAGCTTTTTCGGTGTGCGGGAGAGGCCTACATGAAGGCCTTTAGCCCGCCTTTTGTGGCGCTGGGGCTCGATCATTTTCCTGTTCCGGATCTGAGGGAGGTGCTGTTTTCTCCGGGCGCCGGCCGCACGGACAACGCCGATAAGAATCTAAATAGCCAGATAAAGGCGTGCCTCTCAGAGGCCGCCGACGCTGCCGGGGCTTTCGGGGCGGAAGCTCCGTCAGCAGAGGATATGGCCGCTTGGGAAACCTATTTGGCCTCAGACCAATATCAAGAAGCGGCGGAGAGTTTTTTACTGTTGATACGAGAACTGAAACCTGCTTGGGCCATGATCGACACTGAAGACCTTCCTCCGGTATTAAACTTGGCGATAACAAAGCAGATTTGCGGCGCTGCCTCGACCATATGCCCTGATGTTTTGATTGAGGCCGAATACGGGGCCACCGGACAATCGGGCGACAAAATCGGTTATCAGAAACTTGAAGGTGCCGATTTAGACAGGTTTGCAGAACAAGTGGCGGGGTTCATCAAGTACACGGGCGCCCGGGGAGTGTCCTATCCTATCGGCATGGAGCATGCTGCTTTAAGCAGCGAACGTCATGAACCTGATATTGTTCGTCTGGAAACAACACAAAGGAGGATTATGGAAACTGTCGGGTTTTACGTGCCATTTGCTCAACACGGGGGTACCGGAGCCAAAAGAATTATAAAAGGGTTGGTGGGAAAAAACAACGTCAATACTCAGTTTTTGGTCGCCGGGGCTAGGTGTTTGTCGGCTTTTGTCTCAAGAAATCAGCGCGATATAGAATTGGGCCGAAAAAGCGCCTCGGGGCCGGTTATGCACATATCCGCCGGCCGTGCGATTTTGAACGAAGCGGTAGCCAAAATGAAAGAGTGCGCAAGCTTCGGTACGTTTCCAAAGCTTAGCGGTTTTCTTACACAGTGATAGTTTTCCATTTGCCTGTTTTAAACCTGAAATGGATTAGGATGCCTCGCACCACCTGGTCCAAGCACATCCCCACCCAAGCGCCGGGAAGGCCCCAGCCTAGTTTTTGTACAAGAATCCACGCCAGAAGAACCCTTCCAAACCACATGCCAATAGCCGTGGAGTACAAAGGATATATAGTATCTCCTGCTCCTCTAAGCCCTCCGGATAAGACGAACTGGACGGCTTGCGCCGGCTGGGCTATTGCATAAATTCTAAGGACGTAAGCCGAAACTGATACTACCGTAAGGTCGTCTGAGTAAAGAAGGGTGATGTATTTACCGAAAAAGATGAAAATTACCCCGGTTATAATTCCAACCCAGACTGACATATTTCGGGAGGTGTTGGCGCACTGTTCAGCGTCGTCGGGGCGATTGGCTCCCAAGTATTGGCCTACCAAAGTGGTGGCCGCAACAGCGAACGCGTTTCCCGGCATAAAAGACAAGCTAAGGGCGTTCAGGGCCACTTGGTGGGCCGCAAAAACTACTGTTCCCAAGCCAGCGATCACTTTGGCGAAAACCACCTGCCCGGTTCGCATTATGAGCTGTTCTATGGCGGCGGGAGTACCCACAGTGAAAATGCGCTTCAAAAGATCCAAGTCTGGCCTGAATTTTTCTTTGAGATCAAGCCTGAGATTTCTTTCGCCCCTAACCCCTACATAGAGAAACCACGCGCACGCGACTATCCGGGAAAATACCGTGGCGACACCGGCACCCAAAACGCCGAGTTCGGGGAATCCAAATTTGCCGAAGATAAGAAGATAGTTGAATACCACGTTAACGCCATTGGCGAACAAGTTGATCACCATGGGCGTCCTGGTATCACCTGCCCCCCGCAACGCGGAAGTTATACCCATTGCTGTGGCGCTGAAGACAAACCCAAATCCTACTACCTGAAAATATCCGGTGCCTATGGCCAGTACATCTGGTTCAGCGCCCATAAAGGCCAATATTTGCTTAGCGCCGAATCCGGCCAGAACAGAGAAAACGCTGCCCAAAAGAGCAGTGATGACAAGGGTTTGTTTGAAAGTGTCAGAGGCTTTTTTCGGCTCGTTCATGCCGATAAACCTTGCCACAAGGGCGGTGGTCCCTACGCTAAGGGCCTGAAAGACCGCGTGGAGGATCATGATAGGTTGGTTAGTGAGGCCAATGGAAGTAATCGCGGCGGGCCCTACTCTGCCCACCTGAATCATGTCGGCCATACCCGTAAGGGAGACCAGAAACATTTCCACCAAAGTTGGCGCCGAGAGTTCCCACACCACTTTACGGGTTTCAGTTTTTGTCAATGAACGTTCTTGTGCCGCAACAATTTCAACAGTTTCAACATAGTCGCCAGGCAATGATGTATCGCCTCTTCTGTAGGGTGATTAAGCTGTATATAGTAGCGTTAGCATATTGCGAATACTAACACAAAAGCTTTTGGGTGTCTATCAAAGGGACTTGGGGCAAACAATTAGGAGTAATGAAAGGGTGGTTTTGTGGTAGAAGACGTATACACCAAAAGATCGTTCGCTCCCGAAACGGCGTTGTATCCTGTTCCAGCCGTGCTTGTGACGTGCGGCGACATTGCTACAGAGAAAAACGCTATAACCGTGGCGTGGGTCGGCACGGCTTCGTCCGAGCCCCCTATGGTGACTATAGGGATTAGGCCGGTGCGGTTTTCTTTTGGCCTCATTCAAAGATATGGGGATTTTGTAATAAACCTGCCAAATGCATCCCAAGTAGATGCCCTCAGTTATTGCGGGGCCGTTTCCGGCCGTAACGAAGACAAATTTGCCAAGGCGAATCTTACTGCAGTAAGGGCTGATCTGGTTAGGGCGCCCTTGATCCAGGAGTTTCCCGTAAACATTGAATGCAAAGTGAGGGACAGATTGTCTTTAGGCAGCCACCATTTGTTTGTAGGCGAGGTTGTAAGGGTGCACATAGCTCAAGAAGTGCTTGAGAACGGGAAAATTGAGGCATCTTTGGCGAAGCCTCTTGCGTATTTTAGAGGCGAGTTCTATGGCTTGGGGGATAGGCTAAAAATGCGGGGCTAGTAGCCCTCATCCCTTGTGAGCATAGAGCTTAAAAATACTTGGTTTTCGCGGATTTCAGAATTCTCACACGCGAGTTTCATTTTATAGAAAAAGAACACGATGAACCCGGCAGTGGTTCTTTGGGCCCTTGCCAAAAGTAACGCAGTGGCTTCTTTGCGTTTTTTGACGGCGCCGGGAGACGAATCTGCCACTGCTTCAAAGAACCCCTTGGAAAATTTCGCATTGTCCGCGGCCCAGTTTCCCGCTTCGCCGGAAAACCTGTAAGTGCCGCCGCAGTCTACAGCAAAGGTTTCTTTATGAGCATCAGCCCATTTTTCGTATTTCTGGTGGCCTCTAAATATCACAAGGTTAGAATGGTAAGGTTGGCAACAGTCTTGAACGATGTGGAGACAAGCGCCCAGAAAGTGCAGGGCCTTTTCGGTTTTGCCCTTAAGCCAAAAACCAACGGCCTGGTTGAACCAGTTGTTTATCTGATCTTGGGCCCCCGGCCACAGCCAAAGGCCCTTTTTGGTGTTGGGGTTGTAATGGTGAGTTGTATTTTTCCAAAGAGTGTCAGCCCAATAGTTACCTTCGATTATAGTTTCAAGGTGCTCAGAACAGTGGCGGGAAATGTTCTTCCACCCATCATTCTCAAGAATACGCACAGATTGAACTGTTAAGAATTCATGGGTTCCCCCAACGCGGTCCAATATTTTTTGAAACGGCAGGCCCAACCAACGGATGAGCGTTTGCAGTCTTATAACTTTCGCAAAGCTGCCGGTTACTTTTCCCATAAGTTCAATACCGTTTTGTTTTTCTTTCATCGTACCTCCATGAGTTTGTGCTTTGTTGAAATCACTGCACCATTGTAGCACTGCAAAGGCTATAATAAAGAATCCGCGGCCATACTGCTTGTGCCTAATGGTCTTGGCCGGAGAGGGATGGGATTATGAAGCAGCATATTCGCAACGAAGATATAAGAAATGTAGCCGTGATAGCCCACGTGGACCACGGTAAAACCACTTTGATCGACGCGCTTCTGCGCCAAACAGGTGTGTTTAGGGTGAATCAGGTGGTTTCTGAGAGAGTAATGGATTCCAACGAGTTGGAAAAGGAACGCGGCATTACGATCCTCGCCAAAAACACCTCTATCGAATACAAAGGCGTAAAGATTAACATTGTGGATACACCCGGTCACGCCGATTTTGGGGGCGAAGTTGAACGAACTTTAAGCATGGTGGACGGGGTTATCCTTTTGGTCGACGGATGTGACGGCCCGATGCCCCAAACCCGTTTTGTGGTTCAAAAAGCCCTTATGCACGATCTGAAAATAGTGCTTGCGGTGAACAAAATCGATCGTCCCGATTCTAGGTTGGAGGAAGTGTACGAAGAGGTATTCGACCTTTTGGTAAACTTGGGAGCCACAGACGAAAACGTGGATTTCCCTGTAATATATACTGATGCCAGGGCCGGGTTCGCCACTACCGAGCTTACGAAAGCGCTTGAATACGCCCAGAAAGCAAAAGATGGGTCGCCCACTTCCGGAAACGTATTTCCGGTTTTGGATGCCATTCTGCAGTATGTCCCGGCGCCTTTGGCTCGTTCGGATTCGCCTTTGCAGATACTGGTGAGCGCTTTATCCCATGACGACTATGTGGGCCGCATCGCCATAGGCAGGGTTGAGGCAGGCTCGGTATCCAGAGGCCAAACGGTTTCCCTTTGCCGCCTGGACGGGTCTATTGTCGCGGTACAAGTATCGCGTCTTTGGCTATTTCAAGGATTGAAAAGAATTGAGGCCGAAAAAGTCCAGTCGGGAGATATCGCGGCTATCTCAGGGATATCAGATCTTAACATCGGGGAAACCATAGCCGATTCGGAAAACCCCATTCCGCTTCCGCCCATAAGCGTTGAAGAACCAACCATGACTGTCACTTTTAGGGTTAATGATAGCCCTTTTTCGGGTCAAGAGGGTCAATATGTTACCTCAAGGCATCTTAGGGAACGTCTTTACAGGGAAGCACTGAAGGATGTTAGCCTAAAAGTCGAGGATACTCAAAGCGCGGATGCTTTCAAAGTCAGCGGAAGAGGAGAATTGCACATTTCTATCCTCATCGAGACCATGCGGAGGGAAGGCTACGAGATGGGAATTTCAAAGCCGCAGGTCATTATGAAAACTGACGGCCATAAAAAGCTTGAGCCATTTGAGTACCTGAGCATTGATATACAAAAAGAGCATATGGGCAAGGTTATGGAAGAACTTGGCCCCAGAAAAGCGGAACTGGAGGAAATGCACGACGAGGCAAAAGACAGAGTGCGGCTAACGTTTACCGTGCCAACCAGGGGAATAATGGGCCTCAGGCCGAACTTTCTTACCATAACCAAGGGAACAGGTATCATGCACCATGTGTTCGACCACTACGACGTTTACTCCGGCGAAATTGTCACCCGGCGCGAGGGCGCCATGATATCTTGGGAACTGGGTCTGACTACCGCCTATGCCTTACACAACGCGCAAGAGAGGGGCGTCCTGTTCATAGGCCCGGGCGAGCAGGTGTATCCGGGGCAAATAATCGGCGAGCATTCTCGTTCCCGGGATCTTGACATAAACGTCTGCAAAAAGAAACATCTTACTAACCTTCGTTCTGCCGCGTCCGACGAAGCGCTTCGGCTCGTTCCCCACGTGCAAATGAGCCTTGAAGATTCTCTTCAGTGGATAAATGACGATGAACTGGTGGAGGTTACCCCCAAATCTGTTCGGCTGAGAAAAGAAGTGTTGGAAAGGCAAGACAGATACAAAGCCCGTAAGGGAAAAGATGAGCAGGAACCTGTGTTTTCCTGACGAAATATGTACGCAGTGTTTTGCGGGGTCTTTGTTGTTGGAGGTATTTTTTGTGGACGTGAAATTTCTTGACACAACTTTCTACACCATGACCTGGGATGAAGTCGCAGCCGTAAGCGAACAGATTGCAATGGAGGCAGCAAAATCTTTCGGCCCGGACTTGGTCGTGGGTATAGGTAACGGCGGGCTTATTCCGGCAGCCATAATCGCCTCCCTTTTAAGAATACAATTGTATCCTTGCCTTTTGACCAGAAAACGGCGGGGAGCCATAGTATCGGACCGTCCGGAAGTGATCGTGCCTGTTACCGATAAAGTGGCGGGGAAAAGGGTTTTGATAGTAGATCAAATGGTGGTAACCGGTGAAACCATGCGGTTGGTAAATATACTTTGTCAAAAAC
>CAYPVF010000012.1:7675-22940 GCA_964414105.1 uncultured Eubacteriales bacterium | reverse complement strand
ATGGCATTTTTGATGCCCGTCGACCCTTGGGCGTGGGCCATACTTTTCTTACCCACGTTGTTGGCTTCCTCGATGGCCGCTTTCATTTCTTCAACTGTGAGACCCCTGGCAGTTGGAACGTCCCCAGCCGACATTACTCCGCCCGTGGCATGCAACTTAATGTGGTCGGCGCCATCCCTCAACTGTTCCCTGGCAGCCCTGCGCGCTTCATCAGGACTGTCTACAACCGTGCGGCCCAAAAACTCAACATGTGGAGGCCACCCGTTGCGGCTGTCACCGTGTCCCCCTGTAATGGAAAGCGATCGTCCCGCCACCTGAATTCTGGGCCCGGGAATAAGGCCCGAATTTATGGCTTGCTTTATGGCGACGTCCACAAGAAAATTGGCGCCCGCGTCCCTTACCGCCGTTATACCGGCTTCCAAAGTTTGCTTGGCGTGCTCTGCCGCTTTTAATGCCTGCATCGGAACAAGATCCCTTATGCCGCTCATCATATCGGGATCACCGGAACCGGTTATGTGTATGTGACAGTCAATAAGCCCCGGCATAAGAAATTTGCCGCATGCATCGATAACGTTTACATTTTCCCCTAACTCAATTTGGTCTGAAGGGCCCACTTTTTCGATAGTATTGTTTTCTATTACAACAGTAACCGACCCAAGTTCGGCCACACCGGATCCATCAAAAAGTGTCGCGTTTTTGATGGCGATGGTCATAGCAATCACTCCTTTACGCAGATGACTCCTAACATTCTTCTGCTGGCCTTTGTTTTCCTGCCGGCATTTAGCTTGTCCGGCCGTTATGCAGCGATGCATGCACCCATTTTGGGGGGTATTGGGACTTTTAGTCTCATAAATGAGACTATTCGACATTCTATGCACCTATTTTGGGGGGTATCGCGATATTTAGTCTCATAAATGAGACTATTCGACATCCTATGCACCCATTCGGGACCTATGCGGCGCCAAAGCATCATAAGCGGTTGACAGAATTTGGTAGTATGTGTATAATGGCGACGAAAAACAACACTGAAACCGTTTGTGTGATGCTTTAGGGGTGAATTTTGAAAACAAGTGAAACAAAACACAATACTTCCGGAAGTTTTGCTGAAGGATGGACATATTTCTTCCGCGGCAAAACTCATGTACGCCATAGTCCGGATTTACACCCCATCCTCGCAACGGGCTTTGGCAACAATAAGCGGCGCCAACCCGAAAACCGTTTCACGCCTGTGCCGCGAACTTGTAGAGCACGGCTGGATTCACGAGCGTAAAATCGGCAGGCGAAGCATCCCTGTACCTTCAATACCCGGCGTCGTCCAAAAACAGATGGCTGAAAATCTGAAAACTGGTTTCAACGCGGCGAGACACAAAGGCGAGTATCTGTCCAAAGCGTGGCTTAGCATTCTTGTTGCTACCGATGATTACATCGACAATGCGCGCCCTTCGTTTTTGAAAAATCCCGAAACCGGCGAACCTCTTGAGCTAGACAGGTGGTATCCGCGGTTAAACACGGGCTTCGAATATCAAGGCCCTCAGCATTTTGGGCCCACGAGGGTTTACCCCGGCCGGGATGAGTTCAACAAAACTAGAACCCGGGATTTACTCAAACTAGCATTATGCCAAGAAAGAGGAATCGACTTAATTTACATGACTGAAGAGGAACTCACACTGTCGCGAATGATGCAGCGTCTGCCTAGGCAGTTCCCCATAAGGTACGTCGCTGACACCTGGCCTTATATCAGGGAGATCGAAAGGCTGTCAGACAGCTATCGGACAGGGCTGAGAAAGGCCATGCGACGGGAAACAGCGATTACATAGCAGGGAAATTAAGGCGAGTCGGCGTCGCGCATTTTCTGAAACATATATTTTAGTCTGTCATACGTATTCAGGTTAGGCTGTTTCAGAACCAGAGTGAGTAATCCGTTTAACATCTCGCCCAACTTTTCACCCGGTTCCATACCCCAATTCATCAAATCCTCACCGTTGACGGCCAGATCTTGTAGGGTAAGCGGATCGCCGGACTCCAAAACTCTTTGCACCTGGTCTTGCAGAAACCCGACCTTCACCAAATCTTGATGTTGGGATGAAGCGAGTATATCGGCCCTTTCCAAGTCAAACAAATCCTCCAAATTGTGTTTTCCTACCCGGTTAACAAACAATTTCACATCATGATCATTGGAAAAAGGAGTTCTATTCGTATGTTCTTCTATTAGCGCGCAAACAGCGTTCACTGTCCTTTTGTCGAACTTGAGCCTGGATAAAACATGCCGCGCTGTTTTTACGCTCCTAGAACAATAATCACAATAGTGAATACCTCCGTTTTCTTGAAACCTGAACACACAGGGCATTCGAGCCTTGCCTATATCGTGCAAAAGGGCAGCCAATCGCACACGAAGCCTTTTGGGTGAATTCTCCACGGCGACAATAGTGTGTTCAAAAACATCCACATGATTCTCATCGGGAGAATGCCTAACCCCCCGTGAAAAAGCAAGCTCCGGCAAGATATAACCCAGAAGTCCCGTTACAAGCATATCTTCCAAAACACCAGGATTGTCACTTAGAAGTATCCGGGACAGTTCCTGTTGAATGCGTTCCCAAGACACATAAGATATGAGGTAAGAATTTCTGCCTATGGCCTTTTTGGTACATTGCTCTATTTCAAACGGTTTTCTGTGAGAACCAAGCTGCGCAGAAAATCTGTAGGCCCTCAGCATCCTCAACGCGTCTTCTCGAAGGCGGATTTCAGGGTTTCCGACACACCGTATAACCTTCAACTCAGTAAGATCCCGAAGCCCATTTACATAATCAACAACATTTCCAGTTTCAGAAAGGGCCAAAGCGTTGACAGTGAAATCGCGTCTTAACAGGTCTTCTTCGATAGAGTGTGAAAAACGGACCCCTTTAGGGCGCCTAGCGTCAAGATAAGGACCGTCACTTCGAAAAGTAGTTACCTCTACCCTAATATCTCCACATACTGTTACCGTCCCGTACCGCACGCCGGTAGGGATAACGCGGGGAAACAAATTGGAGATTTCTTCGGGTAGCGCGTCCGTAGCCACGTCGTAATCTTTTGGGACGCGTCCCAAAAGCATATCACGGACCGCTCCGCCAACCAAATACGCATCATATCCGGCGTGCTTAAGTGCCGAAATGACTTTGCGGACTTCCTGGGGAACGACCTTTTCAAAACTTAGGTTACCGCCCATATGTGTTACCTCCCGGGACCGCTTACTGAAACGTTGCCCGGTATGAGTAAAAACAAATCAGCCAACAAAAACATGACAACCGAAGCTCAGGCGGTTTGCACGCGCCGGACCAAGGATTTTGTTTTCCATACCCCGCGCCGATACCACATGTAAGTGAAGGTCGCACCAAAAACCCAGCTAATGAGCAGCGAGAAGAATATCGCTTCCGGGGCGCCGTTGGGATTGGCGGGGCTCCTGGTCAACCAAGCCAAAAGGTAAGCAACCGGCACGCGGACGAATACCGTGGTAACCATGGAAATCCACATTGATGGCATGGTATCTCCGGCCCCCCTCATGACACTGCCAAAAACCTGGTTCATAGCCATGGCGACGTAGCCCAACGCCAAAATTCTTAGCTGACGTATACCCAAAACGATGACCAAGTCGGTGGAAGTAAACATCCTGATGAGGTTACCGCCAAAAAGCACCAGCAAAACCACAAGGGAAACCGAGGTTCCCAAGCTGAGCTTCAGAACATCTTTAGTGCCTTGCGCCACCCTGTCCATTTTGTTGGCCCCGACATTTTGACCAACAAACGTGGCTATAGCCATACCGAATGTGAAATTGGGCATCATGGCGAACCCGTCAATTCGCATTACCGCAGTAGTGCAGGTGACTATGAGGTAGCCCATGCTATTGGTCAACGACTGCACAAACACTTGGGACATGGAAAAAATGGCCTGGGTGACCCCGGCAGGAAGACCCAACCGAAACAACTGAACCACAGAATCTTTATGGGGAACCAATATCGAAAGCTTCATGTCTAGAACATCTTTCATTTTCCACAGTTTGGTCAAACACAAAACGGCCGATATTGCCTGGGAAATGACGGTTGCGATAGCTGCTCCCGCAATCCCCATGTTCAAGCCGGCAACAAACCATATATCGAGAAAGGTGTTTAGTACGGACGCCAAAAGCAGGGCGCCCAAAGGGAAAACCGTATTCCCCAGCCCCCGCAAAATACCGGCGCTTATATTGTACAAGCCGGCTGTCATGACGCCCGCCAAAATAATCGTCAAATAAGATTTGGCCATATCAAAGGTTTCGGCGGGAGTTCTGGTGAGTCTCAGTAAAGGCCCCGCGAAAGGTATGCCCACGGCCATTATAATTATTGAAGATATGACAATCATAGTAATGGCGCTGCCTATGGCGTGAGAGAGGGCCTGTTTGTCTTTGGCGCCAAAATACTGCGCCACCATTATCCCCACACCAGTGGCTATGGCCATAAACAGAACCAAAAGCAAGTTAATTACGGGGAATGATGTCCCGATAGCCGAAAGCGCTCTATCTCCCACATACCGCCCCACCACAATTGAGTCAACTGTGCTATACATTTGCTGAGCAAAGTTGCCCACTAAAAGCGGAATTGAAAACCTCAAGAGATTGCTCATGGGTCTTCCCTCTGTCATGTCCTGCACGCCAAAAAGAGACCGAATCTTTTCCAACATCAAATGCGACCACCTTTATCTTTGAAAGAAACGATTGCCAAACAAAAAAGCGCTGCTGTTTTGCTATTATAGGGTCGGTAGAGCGTAAGCTTCGCACATAGAACTATTGTACTATCTGAAATAACGAATGCAAGCCGCAACGCGCCGCGGGGAACTGCCGCCCACACTATGGCGTCATTAGTCACAGTGCAAGCCGGCCCTGTAGTTTGCAGTCAAAAAACTCGCAATGGGAGTGGATAAAATGCAAATCCGCTACACGTTCCAAAGAATCTTTGCCGCCGCGCGCCCCACTTTCAAACGGTTTTGGGCTTCCATTTTTCTTACATTGATACTGACATCTACTCTAGTTTCAACCTTGAAACCCCTACCGTTGGGTTATCTTGGCCCATATCCGGGGAACAAAGATAGATTTGCCTACGCGCTTATCCCGGGAATTCTGGTTTCTTGGTGCGCCGCCTTGGTTTGGGAAAGAAAGCCGAAAGCCTCCAACGGCCGGCTTCGACCGGGTCTTCTAGGTAACGTGACAGGCTTGGCGCTGGGATCCATAACAACCGGGCTTATCTATGTGATGCTTTCCGGATTCCCACTGGCGGCAGTCAGCCGCTACGCGGCCGTCTGTGTGTTTTTGAGCCTGCTGTTCTTTGCGATACCACACTATGGCAAAAAAGATAGTTTGGATACATATGTTGTCCGTTTGTTTTCTCACTGGGTTGTGTCGGTTTTGTTTTCCGCAGTTGTGTTCTTGGGTCTATCTGCCATCACATTTACCATATCATCCTTATTCTCTTTGAACATCCGATACACAACCTACCTCGGCATTTGGTATATCGCGGCGGCGTTTCTGGCGCCTTTTTTGTTCGTGTCAGGCATTCCCCAAAACCATTCCACAGAAGACTTGCAGGACTATCCGAAAGTTTTGAGGAACTTGGTTTTGTTCGTAGTAGCGCCTCTTTTGTCAGTCTACACGCTGGTCCTGTACGTGTATTTCGCCAAAATCCTTATCACCCGTAATTGGCCAATTGGCCTGGTTGCGCACTTGGTGCTATGGTACGCCCTTGTAACCACGGCATTAACTTTGTTCTTAAAGCCCCTCCGCCGGGATAATATGTGGGCCAAAAGGTTTTCCGACTATTTCCCCAAGCTAGTGATCCCACTTCTTTTCATGATGTTTGCCTCGATAGCTATTAGAGTAAAATATTATGGAATCACCGAGAATCGTTACTATGTAATAGCACTCGGCCTTTGGGCCTTGGGTTATACCATATATTCCATTGCCTCAAAGAAGAA
This sequence comes from uncultured Eubacteriales bacterium, assembly GCA_964414105.1. Classification (GTDB taxonomy): domain Bacteria; phylum Bacillota; class Sulfobacillia; order Fermentithermobacillales; family Fermentithermobacillaceae; genus JAXGZG01. Next base: position 16,961 of record CAYPVF010000012.1, on the reverse strand, counting down.
ACGCGGCATAGTGATGCCCGTTTCATTGGCGATAGTGGCAATTCTGGCCGTTTGGGGACCGTGGAGCAGTTTCCCGGTATCCGTGTGGAGTCAAAATAGCCGCCTTGAAACCCTTCTGACAAAAAACCAGATGTTATCCCAAGGTTCAATAGTGCACGCCCAAACTGAGGCAGACCCCGAAGACTACAAAGAAATGGCGGAAATCCTATTGTATTTTGAACGCAACCACGATTTGACCCGTGTTAAGTTTCTTCCCGCGGGCTTTCAAATGGCTCAGTTTAAGAATGTTTTCGGAGTGGACTACGCCGGTGTGGATGTGTCCAGACCCGAGTTTTATTTATCATACAACGCCCAAAGCGCGGTGGAAGATATTAGAGATTATCAGTACATGTTTGATTTCGCACAAAACAAATATGAATCGGTTGAATCTATTGAAAAGGACGGATTCTTGGCCACTTTCGATAGTTACCAACAAAAGGTGTCCTTGACTCTCCAAGACGTGCCCTTGTGGGAGTTGTCTTTCCGCGATTACCTTCAAGGGCTTGAACCTAATACTGAAGGCGCCAGGGAAGCGATTTTTGCACATGACGATATGGTTATAATCCACACTGCTCCTGACATAACCGTCAAGACCGTAATTACCAACCTTTGGGGAAGCATGACCCTAAGCCCGCAAAAAGAAACAACCGTGGACCAAGTGCAGTTTTATCTGTTTGTGGGTAAACCATAAGCGCGTTTCTGAATTTAGCTACAACATTTTTAATGTCGAACTAATCTGTCACTTTTGCTCATGTCTAGCAAATCCCCATAAATAATAGTAAACTAATGCTGTAAATTACCTTTCGTGACATCATAGCCAAGGGGGGATGCGAAAACTGGGCTACAGTGAGTCAGGACAATACCATTTGAATCCCTAAGGGGGCACAGGACTTGCTGGAGAAATTTTTCAAGCTTAAAGAGAACCACACCGATGTCCGCACGGAAATCATAGCCGGCTTTACCACCTTCATGACCATGGCATACATTATTTTTGTAAACCCCGATATCCTGTCAGCGACCGGAATGCCTTTCGGCCCTGTCATGACTGCCACAGTAGTAGCAGCCGGGGTAACCACCATTTTGGCCGGACTTTTATCAAACTACCCGTACGCTTTGGCCAGCGGCATGGGGCTTAACGCGTTTTTCGCTTTTACCGTCGCGGCCAAGGCCGGTTGGCAGGCCGCTTTGGGCGTAGTATTTTTGGAGGGCATTTTGTTCTTAGTGCTATCCCTCACAGGCGTCATTAATATCATCGACGCCGCAATTCCCCAAACCCTAAAACGGGCAGTAGGGGTAGGTATCGGTCTTTTTATAGCGCTTATCGGGGCCTCCAACGCAGGCATTATACAATCCGACCCCGCCACACTTATCACTAGGGGAAATTTCACCGATAAAGGCCCTTTGCTGGCGCTTATAGGCCTGGTGGTCATAGGCATACTCATGTCTTTGAAGGTTCGCGGTTCTATGCTTATCGGGATTCTCATAACGACACTAATTGGAATCCCCATGGGCATCACACATATAACCGGAAGCATTATCGGCAAACCCGAATCTTTGGCGCCCTTGCTTTTCAAGATGGATCTGAAAGGCGCCTTGAGCCTAGGATTTATGACGATTTTCTCCTTTTGGTTTGTAGACGTTTTTGATACCGTAGGCACACTAATGGGGACGGCTTCCCGCGCGGACATGCTGGATAAAAACGGGCAGCTTCCCAGGATTAAAGAAGCTATGACGGCTGACGCCATAGGGACATGCTTGGGCGCGGCTTTGGGTACAAGCACCGTCACGACTTACGTGGAATCCAGCGCGGGAATTGCGGAAGGCGGGAGGACAGGTTTAACGGCCGTTGTTGTGGGCGTTTTATTCTTGATCTCCCTTGTTTTTGCGCCGCTAGCCGGCATAATCCCCGGCGAGGCCACTGCCCCTGCCCTGATCATCGTGGGGGTCTTGATGATGTTGCCTGTTAAGGACATAAACTGGGCTGATTTCACAGACGCGCTTCCGGCTTTTATTACCATCGCTATGATGCCGTTTACCTATTCCATAAGCGACGGAATTTCGGCCGGTTTCATTATTTACCCCATTGTGAAACTCGTGTCGGGCAAAGGCAAAGAAATCCACTGGTTGGTATATATTCTGGGTGCGCTCTCTTTGGTTCACCTTTTCCCGGGTTTCTTCCCATTCTAAGAACACAATCAGGGGCTGTCACAGAGGCGGCCCCTGAACCTTATCCAAGACCCTACACAGCCTTTTCTTTCACGGAATTCGCCTTGGCAAACTGGCTGTTATAAAGGTCTGCGTAGAACCCCTCATCGGCCAGAAGCTTCAAATGTTTTCCTTGCTCTACTATCTTCCCTTGGTTCATGACCAAGATAAGGTCCGCATCTTTTATCGTGGACAGCCTGTGAGCGATAACAAAACTGGTTCTACCGTGCATAAGCCGCTCCATTGCCTCTTGTATCTGAATTTCGGTTCTGGTATCTACGCTGCTGGTAGCTTCGTCCAGAATTAGCATAGCCGGATCGGCCAACACGGCCCTGGCTATGGTTAGGAGCTGCATCTGGCCTTGGGAGATATTGCCCGCGTCCTCTTTAAGAACTGTGGCGTAACCTTCAGACAAGGTTCTAATGAAATGATCCGCGTGAGCCGCCTTGGCAGCGTTTACAATTTCTTCGTCTGTGGCGTCCTGACGTCCATAGGCGATGTTGTCCTTGATGGTACCCTCGAAAAGCCAAGTATCCTGCAAAACCATGCCAAAGGCCCTGCGAAGACTCGCCCTGGAAATGTCCCGAATGTCAATCCCGTCAACGGCAATTCGGCCCGAGTCTATTTCGTAAAACCTCATAAGCAAGTTTACTAAAGTGGTCTTCCCCGCCCCGGTTGGCCCTACAATTGCCACAGTCTGACCACTTTTAACGTCGATATTGAGACCATCCAGTAACGGTGTGTCAGCCTTATAGCTGAATCCAACATCTACAAACTGGACGTCTCCCCGTGCATTTTGAACTGTACCTGCATTAAGGCTGTCCCGTATTTCCTCGGGTTCGTCTAAAATCTCAAAAACACGCTCCGCCGCCGCTACAGTAGATTGAATGATGTTGGCGATATTCGCGGTCTGGGCAATGGGCTGGGTAAACTGCCTGGAATAATTGATAAACGCTTGGATGTCGCCGATTGCGATGCGCGCCTGGGCTACAAAGATACCCCCAACCACGCATACAATCACGTATCCCAGGTTACCTATGAGATTCATCAGGGGGAACATCACGCCGGATATGAACTGCGCTTTCCACGAATAGTCGTAAAGCTGGGCGTTAATGGCCTCAAACTCTTTAATAGATTTATCCTCAAACCCGAAAGCTTTCACTATTCTGTGTCCCGCGTACATTTCTTCCACATGCCCGTTGAGTTCTCCTAAAGATTTTTGCTGGCCGGCGAAAAACTTCTGAGACCGCTTTGCCACAAACATGGTAAGAACCGCTGAAGCAGGCAACACCACTAGAGTTAGCGCGGTAAGGGTGGGGCTTATTGACAGCATCATGGCTATGACGCCCACCATTGTAACAATGGAGCTTATGAACTGGGTAAGACTTTGTTGAAGCGTTGAGCTCACCAAATCCACATCGTTTGTGACGCGGCTTAGTATCTCGCCGTAAGGGCGGCCGTCAAAATACTTAAGTGGCAGCCTTGACAACTTGGCGCTTACATCCCTGCGCATATCGTACACGGTCCCTTGGGCCACCCCGGCCATGGTATATTGTTGCACATAGCTAAAAAGAGCGCTAAGCCCGTAAAGCCCGCCCAAAACCAACAAGATATGACCTATATAAGAGAAGTCCACCCGCGCGCCAGGGATTCCCCGAATCTTGGCCATTAACCCCTCGGCAAGCTTTGTGGTGGCCTTGCCCATAATCTTCGGTCCCACAATACTAAAAACCGTGGACAAACCCGCAAACAGAAACACCACCATCAGCTGAACGCGTCTGGGAGAAAGGTATTCAAGCAGCCTTTTAAGCGTGCCTTTAAAATCCTTAGCTCTTTCTACAGGTCTTCCCAATCCTCTGCCTCCGCGCATACCGCCCTGTCTCGGGCCACTTTCCACAGAAGGCTTTTCTTCACGCCGTTGGGGTGTCATGCGATTTCCTCCTCGGAGAGCTGGGAAAGGACAATCTCCCGGTATACTTCAGAGGCTGCCATCAATTCCCCATGGGTACCCATACCTGCAATGGTGCCCTTATCCAAAACGATGATTCGGTCGGCATCCATAATGGTACTCACTCTTTGTGCGACTATTATAGTTGTAGCATCCCTGGTTTCTTGCCTTAGAGCCTGACGCAGTTTGGCGTCGGTTTTAAAATCCACCGCGCTGAAACTGTCGTCAAACACATACAGTTGGGGTTTTCTTACTAACGCCCGAGCTATGGACAAACGTTGTTTTTGTCCGCCGGACACGTTTTGGCCGCCTTGTGCGATTTCCGATTGGAATCCATCTTTCATGGCTGTTACAAAGTCAAGGGCTTGGGCAATCTCGGCGGCGTGGATAATCTCCTCTTGGGAGGCATCGAATTTCCCGTATCGAATATTGTCCTCTACAGTGCCGTGAAAAAGCACCGCCCTTTGAGGCACAAACCCTATTTTCGCCCTTAACTCCCTTTGGGCCATAGAACGGACGTCAACCCCGCCGACTAAAACCTGGCCGCTGTCCACGTCATAAAATCGGGGGATAAGATTCACTAAAGTAGACTTCCCTGACCCTGTACCCCCAAGAATAGCCACAGTCTCACCGGGTTTTGTTTTGAACGAAATGTTACGCAAAACAGGGGTACTTGCGCCGGGATAACTGAAAGTAACGTCCTTAAATTCCAGAGTTCCTTTGTCCTCGGGATCATCCACTTGGCTTTCCTGAGGGTCCACAATGTCGGGATTACTATCGAGGACCTGGTTTATCCTTTGGGCTGACGCGCTGGCGCGAGGCAGCATAACAAATATCATGGACATCATGACCAACGACATCAAAATCTGCATTGCGTATTGGATAAACGCCATTAAATGGCCTATCTCTAAACTTCCCGCGTCGATCCTGTGGCCGCCTATCCATATAATGGCTATACTGGTCAGATTGAAAGTGAACATCATAAGCGGCATAAGAAAGGCCATAAGCCTGTTTACGCGGAGGGCGGTGTCGGTGAGGTCCAGATTTGCCTTGTTGAAGCGTGATGCTTCGTATTCCTGACGGTTGAATGCCCTTATGACACGGACACCGGTAAGCCCTTCGCGAAGGACTTGGTTCAACCTATCAATCTTTTTCTGCATGGCTTTGAACATGGGCAATGTTTTGGTCATGGTAAAAGCTATGGCTAAAGCGATAATGGGAAGCACTGCCACCAAGTATAATGACAGTCTAGCGTCTTGGGACACTGCCATTACAATGCCCCCGATTATCATCATAGGGGCGCTTGCGACCATTCGCAAAGACATGAGAACCACCATTTGCATTTGCGTCACATCGTTGGTTGTTCTGGTGATAAGGGATGAAGTGCCAAATTGGTCGAATTCTCTCAAAGAAAATGACTCCACATGTGAGAACACAGCGCTTCTTAGGGATAATCCGAAGCCTGATGCTACCTTCGCCGATAAATACCCGGCAATCACAGAGCACAACGCCCCGCCAAAAGCAACCAGCAACATATTTCTTCCGACTTTCCATATGAGGGAAATATTACCCTTAAAGATTCCGTCATCCACTATGGTCGCCATTAGGCTGGGTAAACTCAAATCCGCAAAAGACTGTAAAAGCACCAAAGCCAAAACCGCCACCGCCATAAAGACGAAGGGCTTCAAATATCTATATAACCGCATCAAGCGACCTCAGCTCCATTTTTTTGTGTTAATCGAAACTATAAAGAATAAAGCGAAGGATTACAAACGCGAAATCCCTCGCGGTTAAGATGCGCCATAGGGGCATTTTTAGTTATTTAACATAACAACTTAGAAAAGCGGTTACGACTTCCGGGTCAAACTGTATACCCGCGTGTTTTTGTATCTCGGCCTTAGCCACTTCAGGAGAGCGAGCCCCGCGGTATGGCCTATTGTGGGTAATCGCGTCAAAAGCGTCGGCAACAGCAAAAATCCTGGCAAGGAGGGGAATCCCTGTACCCGCCAAACCTAAAGGATAGCCGGTACCGTCCCATCTTTCATGGTGAGCCAAAATACAATCCGCCAAGTACGCCAGTTCGGGGATTCGCTGCGCCATTCTGTACCCGATTTCAGGGTGTTTTTTTATTTCTTGCCACTCTTCCTCGCTCAATACTTCTTCCTTAAGCAAAACATCGGTATTCACGGCTATCTTGCCGATATCATGATATTCCGCCAGAAGTCTGAGGTGTTCCAGTTGGCAAGAGGGCAACCCCATCTTCCTGCCTATCCTTATGGAGCATGCCGCAAGCCTTAAGCCGTGATCCTCGGTCTCGTGGCCTATTTCAAACAAAACGCGCTTTATCTGGGACATGATTTGTTTTTGGTGAGTTTTCGCGTTCATCAATTTGTTTCTGTACATATTATCTTCAGCCTGTTTCAAAACTTCGTTCCAAGCAGATGACGGATCTGCTTTAACAGCATAGCCAAGAGACACGCTCAATTCGATTCCCGCCACTTTTATGTCTCTGCACGCATTTTTGATCCCAAAACACACTTCCCGCGCCATAGCTAAATTCGCGTTACTCAACAAAACAAGAAACTCGTCGCCGCCGAAACGAATAACCGAATCTTGAAAGCTGCAGACCGACTGGATTGCGGTGGCCGCTTTTACCAGCGCTTCATCTCCGGTTTCGTGGCCAAAACTGTCGTTTAGCAACTTCATATTATCCAAATCTCCCCATACTACCGCTATCGGGTAATCCGCAACTCTTTTTGTCTTGAGCTGCTCCAACTCCATTTCTAAAAACGCTCTATTATATAGCCCCGTCAGGGCATCTCTGTAGCTCAGATATTCGATTTTGGCTTCTTTAGCCCTAGTTTCAGTCACGTCCCTGAACACAAGCACCGCGCCAAGCACCTCGCCGGATTGGCTTTTTATGGGTGCGGCGCTGTCCGCTATGGGTTTTATGGTTCCGTCCTTTGACCTTAGTGCGGTGTGGTTTTCCAAACTCACGATATTTCCCGTCTGTAGCACCCTGGCGACGGGATCGGCGCTGGCTTTCCCGGTATTTTCGTTAAAAATGTTGAACACCTTGGCAAGGGGAAGCCCTTTTGCTTCTTCTTGTTTCCACCCTGTCAGGGCCTCTGCCACATCATTTAGTATTTGGATGCGCCCATCGCTATCCGTGGCGATGACCCCATCGCCTATAGAGTACAAAGTAACTTTTAGTCTTTCCTTTTCGTTATGCAGTTGTTCCTCAGAGTTTTTCTTGTCGGTAATATCCTGGTAAACCGCCACGATTTGGCCGGTTGGAAGCTTAAAAATCGTGTTCTCATACCACCTAAACCCGCTTTTTTCCAAATAGGATTTCGCGGGGTAAGTGGTAGGAATACCAGTATTCCACACCTGTCTGAAAGCCCTTACAATGCCAAATTGGTCTACATTATCCCTTACAAGCCCCAAGGGTTTGCCAACGACATGTTCTTTGTCCCACCCGTGAAGCCTTTGGCAAGCCGGGTTAATGTCCTGTATGATGTAATCCATACTTGACGAGCCGTTTCCCCTCACCCGGTAAATCACTATAGCCGACGGCGAGTTATCAAACATGTTCTGAGTCATGGCCTGGCTTACCCGGAGCGAATCCTCCACCGCCTCCAAAGAATGCCTCGCAAGCTCATAGTTTAAAGCCCTGTGGAAAAGAACAGCCAAGTAACCTTTTTTGGGGACAAATGCGGTAACCACATAATAATGCCCATCCAGCTCCATAAGCTGGTGAAATTCCTGCCTGTTACCTTCCTCTACTACCCGGCTAAAATCACCGAGCCATCTCCCATCAACCCTAAAGGGCTCCAGAAGCCATTGGGTCATAGTTTGTCCTAAAGCTTCAGAAGGGTCGCACCCTAATAGCCGGTGAAAGGCCGGGTTCACCTCAGAAAGCCTGAAATCTTGGGGGGAACCTTTTGAATCCACAAGCACTTCACTAAGCGTGAAAGCTAAAGGCGCTTCCTGAAAAAACTGTTCTTGAATCGTTGTCATGATAGACTTCCTCTTTTCACGCTTTGTGAAAGTAAACTAGATAATACAATTACTAAACAAACACTAACAAAACAGTGTATCGTAATAATGTTTACTTAATTTAAACTTCTACCACTTGTGACCCTCATCCTCTTTTATAAATCACCCGTTTGCTTTGGGCCGAAAACACTGTTTGACAACAATACCGGCTATTAATACCATTGAAATATCATCAAAAACTAGAGAGAGCGAGTTCTTTGAACAATCACACTGAGCCCTTACACTTGGGGCTGGACGTTGGGTCCACCACTATCAAATTGGTAGTTTTGAATGGTCAAAATGATATAATCTTTCGCGATTACAGACGCCACCGTTCGGACATAAAAACCACCACGCGATCGTTTTTGCTTAACGCTTACAAGCTTGTAGGCGACAAACCGGTGACAATCATGGTTTCGGGGTCGGCGGGTTTGTCTTTATCTGATAGATTAGAGCTTAACTTTGTTCAAGAAGTTATAGCGTGCGCCAAAGCCATAGAAACAATTATCCCACAGACAGATGTTGCTATCGAACTAGGCGGGGAAGACGCCAAGATTACCTACTTTTCCGGCGGTATAGATCAGCGAATGAACGGAATATGCGCCGGCGGCACAGGCGCGTTTATAGATCAGATGGCTTCGCTTTTGGAAACCGACGCTAACGGCTTAAACACTCTTGCTGCCAACCACAAAACCATATACCCCATCGCCGCCCGGTGCGGTGTGTTCGCAAAAAGCGACATTCAGCCTCTTCTAAACCAAGGGGCGGCTAAAGAAGATATAGCGGCATCTATCTTTCAGTCAGTTGTAATTCAAACTATCAGCGGGCTCGCCTGCGGTAAACCAATACGCGGCAAAGTAGCGTTTTTAGGGGGGCCTTTGCACTACCTGCCCGAACTTAGAAAAAGGTTTATGGAGACCCTGAAACTTGACGACAAAACCGCCATCGTTCCGGAGGATGGACATTTTTTCGTGGCTATTGGGGCCGCTATTGCCTCCAAAAACATAGTACCTGCAGATTTCAGAACTTTGGTGCGCCGCCTTCACCTTTTGGATA
>CAYPVF010000012.1:0-7665 GCA_964414105.1 uncultured Eubacteriales bacterium | reverse complement strand
AGCCCGAAGTCCAAAGGCTCCCGCCCCTTTTCGGCAGTTCGCAAGAGTTTAGCGATTTCAAAGACAGGCATGACAAAAACATAGCGCCACGAAACGATCTTTGCTCTTACCGGGGCCCATGTTTTTTGGGCATCGATGCGGGCTCTACCACGACCAAAGCCGTGCTCATCGACGAAAACTGCAGACTTTTGTATTCCTTCTACGACAACAACCGCGGCAACCCTTTGGAGGCCGCTTTGGCCATTTTGCGTGACCTGTACTCGGAAATTCCTAAAGGCGCCATCATCGCGAACTCCGCCGTGACCGGATACGGCGAAGATTTTATCAAAGCGGGTTTACGGGTAGATTTGGGTGAAGTCGAGACTATCGCCCATTATAAAGCGGCGGAACATTTCTTCCCCGGGGTAGATTTCGTGCTGGACATAGGCGGCCAAGACATGAAATGTATGCAGATAAAAAACGGCGCAGTTGATAGCATAATGCTCAACGAAGCGTGTTCTTCGGGGTGCGGTTCCTTTATTGAGACTTTCTCCCATTCCCTGGGTTTGGAAGTGCGCGAATTCGCTAACGCGGCGCTCACTGCAAAATCCCCTGTTGACCTTGGCTCACGATGCACAGTATTCATGAACTCAAGAGTAAAACAGGGGCAAAAAGAGGGGGCCACCATAGGCGATATTTCTTGCGGATTATCCTACTCCGTGATAAAGAACGCCCTTTACAAGGTCATTAAAATTAGGGACCCCCAATTATTGGGTGAAAAAATCGTGGTGCAAGGCGGCACTTTTCTTAACGACGCCGTGTTGCGTTGTTTTGAACTCATCACCGGCAGGCAGGTTATCCGATCTGACATAGCAGGCTTGGCAGGCGCGTTTGGCGCCGCCTTGATCGCAAAGGAAAGATGGAAGCCGGAGCAAAAAAGTTCCTTACTAACCCTAGAGGAAATCCATGGGTTTCATTACGATTCTTGGACCGCGCGGTGCGGCAGGTGCACAAACAACTGCCTGCTCACTATTAACCGTTTCCAAGGCGGAACGCGCTTTATATCGGGCAACAGATGTGAAAAACCTCTGGGCAAAAAGCATTCCGGCCCCAAACTCCCCAACCTGTATGAGTACAAATTTCATCGCCTTTTCGACTACGAACCCTTACCTTTGGATAAAGCCAAAAGGGGAACGATTGGGATTCCCAGGGTGCTGAACATGTATGAAAATTACCCGTTTTGGTTCACCTTTTTTACACATTTAGGGTTTAGGGTTTTGCTGTCGCCAACTTCGTCCAGGAACATTTTTGATTTGGGAAACGAGACCATACCTTCTGAATCGGCGTGTTACCCCGCAAAACTAGTCCACGGGCATATAGCGTGGCTTATAGAACACGGAATAAAAACCATTTTTTATCCATGCGTGGTGTACGAGAGAGATAAACAACAGGGCGCGCCTAACCAGTTCAACTGCCCTATGGTAGTCTCCTATCCCGAAATAATATCGGCAAACATGGACATAGTTCACGAAAACCAAATACGTCTTTTGAATCCTTTTCTTCCCTATGACGACAAAACGCGGTTGAAGCAAAGACTCTGTGAGGAACTGCGGCCGCTCGCCATAAATATGGCTGAAATCGAGCTGGCAGTGGATGCTGCCTGGGAAGAGGATCAACGTTGCAGGAAGGCAATCCGTGAAAAAGGCCAAGAGGTTTTAACTTTTCTGAAGCACAAAAACCTAAAAGGGGTCGTGCTTGCAGGCAGGCCATATCACTTGGACCCGGGAGTAAACCACGGCATAGCAGACTTATTGGTTTCTACCGGTATGGCGGTATTAACTGAAGATTCAGTGGCCCACCTTAGCCCTTACGACGTTAATTTACGAGTGGTTGACCAATGGGCATACCATTCCCGGCTTTATTCCGCGGCTAAGCTTGCCGCCGTAACGCCTTGCCTTGAGTTGATACAACTAAATTCCTTTGGGTGTGGTTTGGACGCCATAACCACCGATCAAGTACAGGAGACCCTTCACCGGCACAACAAGCTTTACACCGTTTTGAAAATAGATGAAGTCAACAATCTGGGGGCGGCAAGAATTAGGCTTAGGTCATTGATGGCTGCTGTAAACGAACGGGACAGAATGGGAATGGTACCGAAAGAACCAGAACCCGTCCAAAAAAGACGTGTGTTTACCAGGGAAATGAAACAAAACCACACACTTCTTTGCCCTCAGATGTCCCCGCTTCATTTTGAGCTTTTGGTTGAGGCCTTTAAGTCGGAACGCTACAAAGTGGAGCTTTTATCAGAAGCAGGGCCAGACGACATTCAAACAGGCCTAAGGTATGTCAATAACGATGCGTGTTATCCCTCAATTATTGTCATAGGCCAACTAGTGCGCGCTCTAAAGTCGGGACAATACGACCCCCATAACACTTCCGTCTTAATGAGCCAAACTGGCGGAGGGTGCCGTGCTACAAATTATATAAGCCTTCTTCGAAAAGCTTTGGAAGAATCGGGATTTTCCCAAGTACCTGTGCTTTCTCTGAGCCTTTCCGGAATAGAGAAAAATCCCGGATTTAGCCTCACACCCAGACTTCTCAAAAAAGCATGTATGGCGGCCGTGTGCGGCGATCTACTTATGAAAGTGTTACACAGAACACGTCCTTATGAAAAAGTTTCCGGTTCAGCCGAAGCTTTAGCGGCTAAATGGATAAACGTGTTCAAGGAAAGTGTCGCATACGGGGACGACAGGTTCTACCGCCGAAAGATATACGAGGTGGTAGAAGCTTTTGAGGCCCTGCAGCTGGAACAGGCGGCAAAACCCAAGGTAGGGGTAGTAGGCGAAATCCTTGTCAAATACCACCCTACCGCCAACAACCATATCGTCAAACTACTTGAACAGGAAGGCGTAGAAGCAGTTGTTCCGGGCATCATGGATTTTCTGCTTTATTCTGTCCACGACGGGGTTTTTCGCCGCCGATATCTGGCGGGTACTTTCAAGGATATGCTCATAAGTAAGATATCCATCCGATATTTGGAGTACTGCAGGAGCGCCGCCAGAAAGGCGCTGGCATTTAGTAAAAGGTTCGAACCCCTAAAAAGCGTCGAATATTTGGTGGACAAAGCAAAAGGAATTCTGTCTTTGGGTAATCATTCAGGGGAGGGTTGGCTTCTGGCGGCCGAAATGGTTGAGCTTATCGAAATGGACGCGCCCAACATCGTGTGTGTTCAGCCGTTTGGGTGTCTTCCCAATCACATCACGGGAAAAGGCATGGCCAAACGAATCAAACAAAACTATCCTCAAGCCAACATCGTGCCAATCGACTATGATCCCGGCGCCAGCGAGGTAAACCAGCTTAACAGAATAAAGCTCATGCTTTCGGTGGCGTTTAGGAATTTTGATGCTAAAGGACTTGTGGCCTCGCCCGCTGCGACTAGCCCGTGCAAAGGAGTCGTAACAGGCAAAACAGGCGTTGAATCGGTTGGATAGTCGCGAGGCCAAGCGGCCTACATAAACAACAAAACCACGCCTATTATTGTTATAAGCGCCCCAAGCACCTCTTTTGGCGTGACTTCTTCTTTAAACACGACAATTGAGGCAGGAATCACCACAACAGGCGACATAGAGGTAATGGACGATACAATACCTGTGGCCGTATTTTGCAAAGCCAAAAGCGACAACGAAACCCCGATAAAAGGTCCCAAGATTGCGCCTACGGCGATCTCCTTCATTGCTTTCTTATTGTAAAAAGCAGACTTAATCTCGTGCCACTTTGCGTTTACACAAACCATCACGGTAACGGCGATTATTCCCGCCAGTAGCCTTATTTGCGTGGCCGCGAAAATATCGTAGGATCCCATCCCAAACTTGGTGGACACAAGCCCAAGCGATTGCCCCAAAGCCCCCAAAGAAGCAAACACGATTCCCCTTACGGGCCTTGAGAATTCCACCTTAACCTTTTCCTCGGATACGTTTCTGCTTAGGACCACCAAACATATTCCTAACATGATTACAAATATGCCCAAAATGCCCAAAGCGGAAATCTTCTCTTTTAACACCAAGAACCCGATGAAGGCTGTAATTGGCGGGGCCAAAGACGCAATAAGCAAGGAGATTCTTGACCCTATATCCACAAAAGCCTGAAAAAGGAAGGCGTCGCCTAAAACAAACCCGAACAAACCAGATACCGTAAGCCATATCCACGCGTGGGATGTTGCATCTACGGGAAATATGAGGCCCCGCCGAAAAAAAGAAACTGCGGAAAGTAAAGCAAAAGCTATGAAAAGCCTGATATAGTTCACTGATAAAGAACCCACCGTTTTGCCGGCAGACTCAAAAGCCACAGCGTTCAGCGCCCAGCATATTGCGGCGCCCAAAGCGCAAAATTCGCCCACATGTGAGCCCATAATATCCCGCCCCTAAACTTTATGCAGTTGAACCTGACATTTCTATTCGACAAAGGCCGGGTATTACCTATCCCAAAAGCTGCTTTTCGCAGAGCTCCTTATATGTGGGCGTGGTTTTCAAAAGCTCTTCATGAGTACCCTCGCCCAGAATGCCGTGAGGTCCTAACACAACTATCACATCCGCGTCTTTTACAGTAGCAAGCCTGTGTGCCACAACAATTGCTGTCCTATCGTGGGAGAGGTGGCCTATGGCTGCACGAACCGCCTGTTCGGTGGAAGCGTCGATGCTTGACGTGGCTTCGTCCAGGATGAGAATGGGCCTATCCATGACAACTGCCCTGGCCAAAGACACCAACTGCCTTTGTCCACCGGAAAGATTTAGTCCCTGATCGCCAATTCTAGTGCTATAACCATCTTTCATGCCTTTTACGAAGCGATCAAAAGAACAAAATTTCGACGCTTCGATTATTTCTTCCATAGATGCACCGGGTTTTCCCAATGCGATATTTTGGGCAATTGTGCCCGGAAACAAAGTAACTTCTTGGGGAACGAACGCAATCAGCCGCCTTACATCCCAAAGGGCCATGCTACGCACATCAATGCCGTCTATGGTTACACTTCCCTCTTGGGGATCATACAACCTAGCTATAAGTTTCAAAAGGGTGCTCTTCCCCGCCCCGCTGGGGCCGACGATGGCAGTCATTTTCCCGCCCGGGATAGTAAGATTCAGGTCCTGAAAAACAGGGTCTTGGGTGTAAGCGAACCTGACCCGGCTAAACTGAATATCGCCCGCGACCGGCTCTATGGGCTTAATCGGTAGTGGCGGATCTTTCAAAAAAGGTTGTTCGTTCAGATAGTCGTAAATCCTTTCAGTGGATGCCGCCGCCGTTTGATAAAAACCGTACAGCTGGCTCAAATCCCTAAGCGGCAAGAAGAACTTGGAAACATAGCTTATAAAAGCGATGAGAACACCCGGGGTGACGGCCCCTTGTGCCAGCATTTGGCCGCCGTACCACAAAACCAGCGCAGAACTCACCACACCGGATGCCGACATAAACGGAAAGAACAGAGCCGAAGCTACCACCGCTTTGATGTTGGCCGCATAGGTGCTTTGGCTGAGGCGGTCCAGTTTTGCGACGCTTTCTTCCTGGCCCGCCATGGATTGAACCACCCTCATTCCGGAAACATTTTGCTCAACGCCGCTCACAAAATCCCCCAAGCGTTGTCTGACCTCCCTTGAGGTCTTTCTCATTAGCCGCCCCAAAACCGCGGTGCCTACAAGTATGATGGGTATAACAGTAAGGCTTACCAGAGTAAGCCGGAAGTTCAGGGTGAACATGAAAACCACTGTAGCCAGTATTGTGAAAGAATCGCTTAGGGCGCCCAGAAAACCTCTTGAAATCAATTCTGACAAAGTGTCAGTGTCGTTAACAAGTCTGGAGATTATATCGCCGGATTTTTCCCTTTTGTAAAAATCTACAGAGAGCGTCAAAAGATGCTCGTACAGATCCCGCCTTAAGCCCGCCACTACCGATTGCCCCGCCAAAGTGGACAAATATGAACCCCAATAAGAAGCGAGCCAGAACACGCCATACAAAGCGGCGTAAACGGCCAAAATCCACGCTAGACCGTTAAAGTCGCCGGGAATTATGTAACTGTCCACCGCCACTTTTATGAGATACGGCGCAAGTACATTTACCGCTGAGACTACTACCATCCAAAAAGCGCCAATCCACAATCTTGCTCGTTGCGGCTTAAGGTATTGTACAATCATCGCTAACATGTTTCTGTCCAAGTGTTTCAAACTGTAACGCTCGACCTCTTGGCTCATGGAACCGTGAAAACCACCCCGAAACGACATGTTTTATCCCTCCTTTGGACCGGGCTTTATACCGTTTACCAGCGCACCGCTATAAAGGCTTTTATAAGGCCCTTCCGCGGAAACCAAATCGTCGTGGGAGCCTGTTTGAACGATCTGTCCTTCCTCCAAAACCAAAACTCTGTCGGCGTTTCTGGCCGTCCACAGCCGATGAGCTATTACAAAAACTGTGCGCCCATGAAAAAGACGCTTCAAAGCGGCGGTTATGAGACTTTCTGTTTCGGCGTCTATGTTAGCGGTAGGTTCATCCAAAATGAGTACCCGCGGGTTTGCCAATAGCGTCCTGGCTATGGAAATACGCTGCCTTTGTCCGCCTGAAAGAGTCATGCCCCTTTCACCCACTTGAGTTTTGTAGCCTTGGGGCAAAGACACAATGTAATCGTGGATTTGGGCCGCTTTGGCGGCACTTTCTATTTCCTCTTGGGTAGCATGGGGCTTTCCAAAGGCTATATTTTCGGCGATTGTACCGCCAAAAAGGAATGTCTCCTGCAACACGATGCCCACATTTTTTCTTAGGTCTTTAAGGGATACCCCCCGGATATCCTCCCCGTCCAAGGCCACCCGCCCTTGGGTGGGGTCGTAAAACCTTCCTACCAGGTGGACAAGGGTTGTCTTTCCCGCTCCCGTGGGGCCTACTATGGCTATGGTTTCGCCCGGTTCTGCGCGAAAAGTAACGTATTTTATGACCGTACTGCCTTTTATGTACGCAAAGGAAACGTGTTCCATTTCAATACTGCCCTGGACACGTTCCAAGGGCTTTGCGTTAGGCAACTCCTTTACTTCGGGTTCTGTATCCAAAACCTCGAAAATTCTGGACGCCGACGATAACGCGTTAATGGATTGGCCTAAAAGCATACCTGTCTGCCTCACGGGCCTCATCAGCATACCAATATAACTGATGAAACCGGTCAACTCTCCAAGGGTAATATTGTTAAAAATCACCTGTCTCCCGCCGTACCACAACACAAGGCCCGTCCCCCACCCCAAAAGCACAAAGACGTAGGGAAGCCAGACGGCGTTCACTTTTCCCGATTCAACGTTAAACTGTAACAGTTCTTTGTTCCTGTTTTGGAATTTCCCAAAAGATTGCTTTTCAGCGCCAAGAGATATTATGGTTTCCATCCCTGTTATCTCGTGGTGCAATACGGTGCTAAACTTGCCCAGGGCTTGGCGATTTCTTTGCGCCAAAGGCCTGACCTTGGTGGCATAAGTTCTAATCGCGTGGACCAAAAAAGGAGCTGTGGACAGATATAGCAATGCTAAAGCCGGATTCCATATAAACAAAACAACAAGAATCCCCAGTAACGTCAGCATATTGGTGGTAATGTACACTGCGGCAAAACCGAAAAATCGCTGCAAATTATCGGCATCCGTCGTTACCCTGGTTATGATATCCCCT
>CAYPVF010000011.1:17031-23116 GCA_964414105.1 uncultured Eubacteriales bacterium | reverse complement strand
CATGGCATAGATCCCGGCATCGCCCGAACAAATCAGCGCGATGTCCCGACCCTTGGCGGCTTCCTCCAGCGCGTGGCGGCAGCGGTCCTCCTCGCCGCCCAGCGGGAAGTCGCGCCGCGGCTTGCCCGCCGCCAGCGGCCCCAGCAGGTCGATGTAGAGGCCATGATTAACGACGGCGCCCAAGTGTTCATTGAAATGGGCCCCGGGAAAAGCCTTACCGGTTTTCTGAAACGTATAAATCCTAAGGTCAAAGGTATTACCTTTTCTGAACCCGCCGATGTAGAAATGCTTCTCGACCTTGAAGAGGAGGCATAACATGGCTGTTGCGTTGGTTACCGGGGCATCACGGGGGATAGGCCGGGCTTGCAGCGTTGAGCTTGCCGCTTTGGGGTACGACGTAGCTGTGAACTACGTGTCAAACGACCAGGCGGCGCTTGATACGGTAAACCATATCCGCTCTCTTGGGAAAATAGCGGAAGCCTTTAAATCGGACATTTCAAACCACTCCGACGCGCAAAAATTGGTGGAAAACGTGGAACGCCAGATGGGGCCCGTTGAGGCTTTGGTGCTAAACGCGGGTATAACCAAAGATACGCTTCTGGTCCGAATGACAGAAAGCCATTGGGATACAGTTGTGGGTACAAATCTTAAAGGAGCGTTCAACATCACCAAATGGGTTTTAAGGTCAATGATGAAGGGAAGAAAAGGCAGTATTGTGGCCATATCTTCGGTAGTTGCCCTTACAGGAAATATGGGGCAGGCCAATTATTGCGCCTCTAAAGCAGGGGTGATAGGGTTCGTCCGAGCTGTGGCAAAAGAGGGCTCACGTTACGGCATTACGGCAAATGTTGTGGCTCCAGGCTACATACAGACTGATATGACCGCGTCGTTACCGGAGGCGGTCAAACAAAGGCTTGAAAAAGCTATTCCCCTGGAAAGGTTGGGGACACCCGAGGATGTGGGCCGTGTTGTGGGGTTTTTGGTATCTCCCGCGGCATCTTACATAACCGGACAGGTACTCCCAGTGGACGGCGGTATGTCCATGGGTTCTCTAACATGAGCATACAGCGAGGAGGTGACAGAGGTGTCTTTGGACGAAGTTTTTGAGAGAATTAAGAAAATCATAGTGGATCAACTGGGAATTGATGAGTCTGAAGTGACCATGGAAGCGTCCTTTATAGATGATTTAGGGGCGGATTCTTTGGAAATAGTCGATCTTATTATGGCGTTTGAAAGTGAATTCGGTGTTACCATACCGGATGAGGATGCTGAGAATTTATCCACAGTCAAAGCAGCCGTAGAGTATTTGAAAGATAACGGTAATGAGTAGGCAAAAGCCGGTCCCGCGATGTTAAAGTCGCGGGACTTTCTCAATGTTTAAGGGGTGTGCCAAGGGTGGAACCAAGACGTGTTGTGATTACAGGGATCGGTGTGATAACCCCAATAGGTGTCGGCGTCGGCACTTTTTGGGAGGGGCTTCTGCGGGGGAATTCGGGGATTGGGCGCATTAAAAAATTCGACCCAAGCGATTTTCCTTGTCAAATAGGTGCGGAAGTGGAATTTGACCCCCTTGAACATTTCGACAGACGCGATGCTCGAAAAATGGATAGGTTTTCACAATTTGCGGTGGTCGCGGCTCGTTTGGCTTACCAAGATGGCCGACTTCAAGGCGCCATGGATCCGGATCAAAGCGGTGTTGTGGTGGGCACAGGTATAGGCGGTATGGAATCCTTTACAAAAGAAAACGAAACCCTTTTTACGCAGGGCCCTAAAAGGGTTTCACCTTTTTTCATCCCTATGATGATCAGCAACATGGCCTCGGGCCAAGTGGCCATCGACCTGGGCTTGAAAGGCCCCATTAGTAATGTAGCCACCGCTTGTGCCACCGGAACCAACGCCATTGGAGATGCGTACAGAATCGTCCAGCGCGGTGATGCGGACCTCATGTTTGCGGGGGGCACAGAGGCGTGTGTGCTCCCTCTGGCTTTGGCCGGGTTTTCGTCGATGAAAGCATTGTCTACTCAAAACCATTTGGGCCCCAGGGCGTGCCGGCCTTTTGATAAAGAAAGAGACGGTTTTATAATGGGGGAAGGCGCGGGTGTATTGGTCGTAGAATCCCTTGGGCACGCTTTGGATAGGGGAGCCACCATTTACGGGGAGATTATTGGTTACGGTATGAGTTGTGACGCATATCACATGACATCGCCCAGTCCAGGAGGGGAAGGCGCCGTACGCGCCATGAAACGGGCTATGTCAGAGCAAAACCTAAAGCCAAGCCAAATAGGTTATATTAACGCCCACGGCACATCTACACCCGCCAACGATCTCACTGAGACACAGGCGATCAAAACAGTTTTGGGCGAACACGCGTGGAATGTGCCGGTGTCGTCTATAAAATCTATGGTGGGGCATTTGTTGGGGGCAGCGGGCGCTGTGGAGACCGCGGCGACTGTTTTGACTTTGAAAAATCAAATTATTCCTCCCACAATAAACTACCAGACTCCAGACCCCGAATGCGACTTGGACTATGTGCCTAACGAAGCTAGGGTACATTCAGTAGAAATAGCGCTTAAAAATTCTTTCGGTTTTGGAGGACAAAATGCTTGCCTAGCGCTGAAGAAGTACGAAAATTAAAAAAGCTTTTTGACAACGCCTGCGGAAGCCTTAGCGACTCAAAAAGGACCGAGGCTTTTACACATATTTCTTATGCCAACGAAAAAGGGCACTCTTATTCAAACGAGCGGTTGGAATATCTGGGAGATGCCGTTTTGCAGCTGTCCACAGCGGAGCTTTTGTACGTCCGGTATCCAAAGGCTTCGGAGGGCGATCTTACCCGTATGCGGGCGCATTTGGTTTCCGGGGCATCGCTGGCAGACATCGCCCTTAAAGTGGGTCTAGAAAAGCATTTGCTTTTAGGCCGGGGTGAGACACTTTCCGGCGGAAATCGGAAACCGAAAATCTTGGCCGGGGCCATGGAGGCGTTCATTGGGGCAGTATACTTGGAACAAGGTTGGCGTAAAACCATAGATTTTGTAAAAACCATGGTCATGGCATATGAGTTTAGCGAGGTACCTGTGGATGCCAAAACAAGGGCTCAAGAAAAGGTGCAAAAGATACCCGGCAAAACCTTGTGTTACGAGACTGTTTCTGTAACGGGCCCCGACCACACGCCTACTTACCAAGTAGCGTTGGTTGTGGACGGAGAAAAGATTTGCCTTGGGGAAGGGCATTCAAAGAAAGACGCGGAGGAGAATGCGGCCGAGAATTTCCTATCGTCAAAAAGGCTGTCTGAGGATTAGCAGGATTTTTCCCATGACGAGATCGGGAGACAAGGTTTTACCTGGGTTTTCGGGGTTAACGAAAAGTTTCGAGCCCAAGGACATGTAGTTTCTCAAGACTACATTGGCCCCTTCCACTTTTGTCAAAACCAAGTCTCCTTGGCCCCAAGGCCCGTCGGGATCGACTACAGCCATATCCCCTTGCCGCGCGGTGTCGCCAGAATCTTTTGTAATTACAAAAGCGAGACTACCCGGTTTCATGTGGTCATGAAGATAGAAAACCAAATCTTGGGGCATAGAAGCTTGAGAAGGCTGCTCTCGAGCCGTAGATGATCGATACTGCTCTTTCTGCAAATACGCATTGGTCTTCAGGACTTCCTGTCGAAAATGTTTCATACCTTTGAATCCCGATTTTCGAAGCCAATAGTAGACTGACTTTTGCTCGGCATAGCCGAGAGTCTGGGCGATTTCGCGTGCTGATATGTTTGGATTGTTAAGGACAAGTTTGGCCATGTCATCTACAATGGACAATGCTGGATCACTCCTAGGAATTAAGAAACCGAAATAGAACTTATGTCAAACTCAAAGGATCCCTCTACCAGTAGCAGGTAAACTTGAGTACATAGGTTAGGTATAGGGGGACGTTTCGCGCTGTGCTGAGGAAGCTTTCGTTACACGGTTTTAAATCGTTCTGTGATAGAACCGAGATATCATTAGGGCCTGGGATAACCGCCATCGTTGGCCCCAACGGGTGTGGGAAATCTAATATAGCCGATGCTCTTCGCTGGGTTTTGGGAGAACAGAATCCAAGGGTACTGCGGTCTACAAAACAACAAGATGTCATCTTCATCGGTACAGAGAAAAGAAAAGCCATGGGCATGGCAGAGGTGAAGCTTCTTTTTGACGGAGTGGGCATCTTAAACGATACCGAAACGGAAATCGGTAGGCGTCTCACCCGGGATGGCACAAGCGAGTACAAAATTAACGGCAGAATAGTGCGTTGGAAAGACATAATAGAAACTTTGTCCGGGACCGGTCTTTCACACGCCGGCTATGTGGTTATAGGGCAGGGTATGGTGCAAGACCTCGCTTTGGCCAGGCCGCAGGAACGCAGAGAATGGATAGAAGAAGCGTCCGGTGTCTCCCGAGTGAAAATCGATAAAAGGCAGATGGAATCAAGGCTGGAAAAGGCGCGTTCCGATATAAAAAGGCTAGATGACCTTATGGTGGAGCTCGAAGCAAGGCATGAGCAGCTTTCCTACGACAAAGAGGTGGCCCGGGAATACAAGCATTTGACATCTCAAAGGCGGTGTATCGAGCTGTCAATGTGGCTGCACCAAGCTGAGGATGAAGAGCAGAAAGTTGGCGCTGCCGAGCGCCGTTTGGAAAGGTACAAAACTGACCTGGAAGCGCTACGCGGTTTGATCCCGAAACTTTTTGAAGAAGAAGAACACCTTGAAACAGTTTACCGGGAAGTTCGTTTGCTGTCGGAGGGCATCGGAAAGCAAAAAGATAAGGCTCTTAGTAATCTTGTTACCCTGCAAAGGCAAAGAGATTCTGCCATAAGCCAAACTCAGCTTCTGACCAGGGAACTGGAGTCTCGGATGGTCCGAAAAGAAGCCATCGAACATGATCTGGAAAACACCCTTTCTTCCAGCAATACTTTAAAACAGTCCAGCGAATACTTGGGAGCGAAAGTAGCCCAAGCCAGCATTGCTTTGGAGCAAGCCCAGAATTCCCGTACCGATGCCGAACTAATTTTTAGCCGATATAGCGCCGACGCCATCGCCGCTCGTAAGAGCATCTCGGACTTATCGCCTAAACTTAGAGAACACCAAAAAGCCAGCCAAGAACAGCGAAGGGCGTTTGAAAGCGCCGGACGGAATCTGAGTGACTTGAAGGGATGGATTGATACAGCATCCCGAGAAATAGTGATCCAAAGGGAAGGGATAGAATCAGCGTCCCGTCAAAGGGACACGGCCAAAGTCTTGGTGAAGGAAGCTTCTGAGTTGGTGGAAAAACTTACCCGAAAACAATCCGAACTTAGCACAAAGCTTGACAAAGCGGTCACAGCTGAAAAGAACACGGGCGCCAGATTGGCCGCTGTAAGGGCTAGGGCAAAGGTTCTTACTGAACTTCAAGAGTCCTTCGAGGGTTACGCAAGAGGGCCCAAGACAATCTTGGAGGCCAAAGCCAAAGGCGCTTTGTCCCATATACACGGCTCCGTAGGAGAGTTGATCGACTGCGAACCAAAGTATATTTCTGCCCTGTCTGCCGCTATAGGCGGCGCTTTAGAAAACATTGTTGTGTCCCACGAGCCGGCGGCAAGAGAAGCTATCGAATACTTAAAATCAAAAAAGGGCGGCAGGGCCACTTTCTTACCCACAGATCTGGTTCGGCCCAGACAGCTAAACTCAAGGTTGGAATCACTTGCTCGTCAAACCCAAGGTGTACGTCCCATCCTAGATGTTGTGTCCTACCCGGCCCAAGTGGAAAGCTGCGTAAAATACCTGTTAGGCACAATAATCCTTTGTGACAACCTTGACACGGCGCTTTCCTTCATGAAGGCTTCCGGGTGGGCGACTAGAGTAGTTACATTGTCGGGAGAATCCCTGCAACCCGGGGGAGCGATAACCGGGGGAGACGCGCCCAGACAAGAATCTATCTTTAGGAGAAAACAAGAGATCGTTGCAGTGGCTATATCTCAAGAAGCTTTGGGAAAGGAACTGGCCGCTTGTATTGACCAAAGGCTGGGGTTAGAAGGAGAAAGACAGGCAGTTCAAAAAAAGCTTGAAAGTGCCAGGGTA
>CAYPVF010000011.1:14810-17021 GCA_964414105.1 uncultured Eubacteriales bacterium | reverse complement strand
GACAGACTGGAATCGGCTTTATCTGAGAAGAAGCGCCAGATAGTGGAAAGCACCGCTAAAGCAGAGTCATTGACCGTTGAGGTTTCAGAGTTATTGGCAAAACTTCAGGAAACAGATGAACTGGAAATGAGTTTGTCCCAAGAGATGGCAGCCAAAGAATCCGAGCTCAAGGGCCTGGAAGAACATATTCAGAACGCTCTTTCGAAAGACAGGGAGTTCTCCCAAACGATAAAGGCGTTGGCCTCAACTAAGGAGACGCTGGATAGGGATTTGTCGTCTGTTAATCGCAGGCTGGAGGGCATTTTGGGGGAAAGGGCGTCACTTCTAAAAAACCTTCAACAGGAAAGTCAGGAGATTAGTCGGCAAGAGGCGCTTATGGGGGAAACCAAAGAGAGGGAACGCGTTTTAGTTTTGGAGATTCAGTCCCTAGAACAGCAGGTGAGACTATTAACCGCTGATTTGGATGAGCACGAAAATGAATCCAAATCCGTTTCAGAACGCGTCTCTAAAACAGCTTCGGATTTGGAAAAAGCTAAGCGCGATCTTGAATTCACAGTGAATAAAGCCCGTGAGACTTCTGAAGAAATACGCACGCTTCATGACTTACACCAGGAAACTATAAAGTATTTGGAAAAAGAATTCGGTGTGGCCTCCCCTAAACACTCAGATGCTGTGCGAATTCCGCGCTCCCAAGGCATTACCAAGTTGGAGGCTGTGGATTTGCGGCTCAAGTCTATGGGGGATGTAAACCTCAAGGCCTTGGAGGAATATGAACTGCTTTCCCAAAGGATAGACACGGTTAAACTAGAACAAAAAGACGTTATTTCTGCTATAGGCGAAATAAACAAGGCCCGCGAGTTTGTGGAGAAAGAGATTCAAGCGCGTTTTTTGGATACATTCACCTCAGTGGCTCACAGCTTTTCTGAGATTTTCAAAGATCTTTTTGGGGGCGGCCAAGGGAAGCTTGTTTTGGTTGAGGATACCATGGGAGTAGAAGTGGTAGCCGAGCCCCCGGGCAGAAAACCAAAAAGTATAAGCCTTCTTTCCGGGGGAGAACGGTCTCTTTGCGGAATAGGGCTAGTTCTGGCGATTTTATCGGTAAAACCGTCGCCCTTGATCGTTCTAGATGAAGTGGACACGTCTTTAGACGACCGAAATGTTATAAGGTTTGGGCAGTTTCTGAAACGGTATTCTAACGATACTCAATTCTTGGTTATCACACACCAAAAAGAAACCATGGAAGCTTCAGATTTGCTTTATGGTGTTACCATGGAGGAACCCGGCATATCCAGAGTGTTTGGCATGCGTCTTGAGACTCCGGGGGCCCCCTGAGCGGAGGTGTCACGGTGAGCTTTTTTAAAAACCTAAGGTCTGGTTTAGCCAAGACTTCCAAGAACATTAGGGAAAAAATCCTGGGAGTGTTTCAACCGGGGAAAATCAGTCCGGATTTTTTGGATGATCTTGAGGAAGTGCTCATTCAGGCAGACGTAGGGGTTCACGCCGCAAGTCTATTGCGGGATAAAGTGCAAGAGGAAAACAAGAAAACCCCCATTTCTACTAGTGAAGATCTGTTTTTGGTCATGAGGGATATGGTGAAAACCATTTTTGGCGAAATACAGGAGCCCTTAAAAGTAGCCGAAACCGGGCCTACTGTTTACCTCATGGTTGGGGTGAATGGTTCGGGCAAGACTACGACCATAGGGAAACTTGCTAAGTCTTTGCAGGATAGAAAAAAAAGCGTGATAGTGGCGGCAGGCGACACTTTCAGGGCCGCTGCCGGCGAACAATTGGCCATTTGGGCAAAAACAAGCGGCGCCTTTATCATAAGTCACCAAGAAGGTTCGGATCCAGGCGCGGTTGTGTTTGATGCCATGCGTTCGGCTGTCGCGCGAAAAGCAGATTATGTCTTGGTAGACACAGCAGGCAGACTTCATACTAAGAAAAACCTCCTGGAAGAACTTAAAAAAATCGTGAGGATAATCTCTCGCGAGATTCCGGGCGCCCCACACGAAGTCATTCTCGTAATAGACGGAACCACCGGGCAGAACGGGCTTTCCCAGGCGCAAGTGTTTATGGAAGCCGTAGGTGTCACGGGTATATGCCTTACAAAGCTTGACGGTTCGTCCAAAGGCGGCATCGCTTTGGCTATCGCCCAAGACCTAAGACTGCCTGTGAAACTGGTGGGGGTAGGAGAAAGTGCCGATGATTTAA
>CAYPVF010000011.1:2585-14800 GCA_964414105.1 uncultured Eubacteriales bacterium | reverse complement strand
TCGACTCGGCCGCGTTTTCCGCCGCTATTTTTGAATTGGACCGTTGACGTTTGGTGCCGGCCTAGTGTAGGATTATACGGTGTCAAGGCCTAAACCATGACAGTAGGGGCGATACATTGGAAACGGACCGTGGCTGGTCTCCCGAAAGGGTGCACACACTTGGCGTCTTCATGGATGTTTATGGAGACCTTCTTTCGTCGAGGCAGAGACAAGTTCTGGATTTGAAGATCCAAGACGACCTTTCTTTCGGCGAAATAGCCGAGGTTTTGCAGATATCGAGACAAGCTGCCTTGGATGCTCTAAGACGAGGCGCTAAAGCATTGTATCGTTATGAACAGGTGATAGGACAAGTATCCAGAAATCGGGCCGACACACAAATTCTTCTCCAGATTCGAAAGCTGCTAGAAAACATGACAGGCGCCAATTGGGAATTAACGAGGGATGAGGCATTAAAGCAGTTAGATTTTTTGGCGAACGGGGGTGAGTGCGAAGATGGCGTTTGAAAGCCTGCAAACCCGGTTAACGGGGGTTTTCAGAAAGCTTAGGGGAAAAGGGAAGCTTACGGAACGAGACGTGGATGAGGCCCTTAGAGAAGTCAGGCTTTCTTTGTTGGAAGCGGACGTGAATTTCAAAGTAGTGCGTGAATTTGTGTCGGCTGTTAGAGAAAACTGTTTGGGCGCCCAAGTGCTCGAAAGTATTACCCCCGCTCAGCAAGTGATAAAGGTTGTAAATCAAGAGCTCATCGCCTTATTGGGCGAAAGAGTGAGACCTATAGACCTATCGGGAAACCCACCTGTTGCTGTGCTGCTTTTGGGGTTACAGGGCTCCGGCAAAACCACCGCGGCGGGGAAACTGGCACACCTTTTGAAAAAGGGAGGGCGCCGG
Organism: uncultured Eubacteriales bacterium; assembly: GCA_964414105.1. Lineage (GTDB taxonomy): Bacteria > Bacillota > Sulfobacillia > Fermentithermobacillales > Fermentithermobacillaceae > JAXGZG01. The sequence goes on along the minus strand of CAYPVF010000011.1, from coordinate 13,915 downwards.
GTTCTTCTGGTTTCGTGCGACGTTTACAGGCCCGCGGCGCAACAGCAGTTGCAGATTCTAAGCGATAAGGCCGGCGTTGATTTTTTCACAATGGATAAGAGCATACCTCCACACGAGATTGCCAAAAACGGAATGGATAAAGCCATGTCCTCCGCAAAAGATGTGGTCATCGTTGATACTGCCGGGCGAATGCAAGTGGACGCTGAAATGATGGACGAGGCGCTGAGAATAAAGAATGCGGTGTCGCCCAAAGAAGTGTTCTTGGTGGCGGACGCTATGACCGGTCAAGAAGCCACCGAAGTGGCTAAAGCTTTCGATAGCACTGTGGGAATCACCGGGGTGATATTGAGTAAAATCGACTCTGACGCCAGGGGCGGCGCGGCTCTTTCGGTGGCCAAGGTCACAGGAAAACCCATAAAATTCGTGTCTTCCGGTGAAAAGTTGGAAGACTTCCAGGTGTTCTACCCGGACCGTATGGCATCCAGAATACTTGGAATGGGAGATATGCTGGGGCTTATCGAAAAAGCGGAGGCCGCTTTTGATGAGAAAAAGGCGCAGGATATTGAGCGTAAAATACGTCGGAAAGAGTTCACTTTTGAAGATTTCCTGGACCAAATGAAGGAAGTCAGAAAAATGGGTTCTTTCGGGGATCTGCTGAAGATGATACCCGGCGTTGGCAAAATGAAGGCTGATGTCCAAGTAGACCCTAAGGAATGGGCGCGTCTTGAAGCCATCATAAGTTCCATGACGCCCTTGGAACGACGTCGTCCGGAAGTCATAGATGGGTCTCGGAAAAGGCGGATCGCCCGGGGCAGCGGCACGCAGGTTCAGGATGTAAACCGTTTATTAAAGCAATTTTTCCAGGCAAGAAAAATGCTTTTTCAAATGGGTTCTATGGAGAGATTAGGAAGATTCCGTATCTAGGAAAGGAGAGGTATTGGTTTGGCTGTAAAGATAAGGCTTAAAAGAATGGGTGCAAAGAAACGCCCTTCTTACCGGATCGTGGTTTCAGATTCAAAAAAACCTCGCGATAGTAAGGCTGTGGAAGAGCTTGGGTTCTACGATCCCACAACAGATCCCGCCACGGTAAAAGTGAGAGAAGACAGGGCTCTTATGTGGCTTAGTCAAGGGGCAACCCCAACCCCCACAGTTAAGGATATTCTAAACCGCGCCGGGGTTATAGAAAAGTTGCGGGCCGCCCGTAAAGAGTCGGATGCATGATGTTACTGGATTTTGTTGATTTCATAATCCGTTCCATCGTTTTTGAGCCCGAAAATGTTCAGGTCACAGAAGTGCAGGGTGAAAGGGCAATCGTTTTTGAGGTGAAAGTAGCTCCCGACGATATGGGAAAAATCATCGGAAAAAAAGGCAGGGTCATTCACGCTATACGGTCCCTTGTTCAGGCCGCGGCCTTAAAAGAAGGAAAACGCGTGGCTGTAGAAATAGTGGAGTGACATTAGAAAGAAGGTATTCTGCCCTTGCTCATCTCTAGGCCGGTCAAAGTAAAATCAAAGGTTACGCCTGGTCTTAAGGCTCAACTGGGCGCGGAAGTGCAAAAGGCAATTTTGGATTTGGACAAGGAGCTTCAGTCGGCGGAAGGCCCTGTTCGAAAACAGCTTTTGCAGCGTAAAGAGGACCTGACCAAAAGGTTTCGGCAGGTGGCCGATTTAGAGGACGGGCAGGAGATCGTTAGAGGGCAAGTCCAGGGCATATTTGAGCTTAGGGTTGGCGACATATGGCCGCAAGAGGAGACGGCGGAGATCATTCTCGAAAACGACATCGTGATCGCTGTAAGGGAAGGTAATCGCTTTTCGGTACTTACGCCACTTGCCCCGCCTGTGGGAGGGAAAAACGATTAGCATGAAAGTTTTCATTGTGACGCTTTTCCCGGAAATGTTCACCTCGGTGTTAGAGGCGAGTATTCTCAAAAGGGCCCGCCAGGAAGGGTATTTGGAGACTACTCTTGTTAACCCTAGGGATTTTACCGAGGATTCCCACAAGACAGTGGACGATTACCCGTATGGGGGCGGCCCGGGGATGGTTATGAAGCCCGAACCCGTTTACAGGGCAGTTGAGTCGGTGGAAATGTCTTTGGGGGACCGCCCTTATGTGGCGCTATTAAGCCCCCAGGGTCAGGCCTTCAGCTCAAAAATCGCCGCTGATTTAGCTAAGCGTGATAGTTTGGTGTTGATCGCCGGACATTACGAAGGGTTTGACGAAAGAATCCGTTTTCTCGCCGATTGCCAGTTGTCCATAGGCGACTATGTTTTAACTGGCGGGGAACTGCCGGCCATGGTTGTGTTGGATGCGGTTTCCAGATTTCTTCCCGGGGTGCTGGGTGACGAGGAATCGTCTCAAGACGATTCCTTTTGCATGGGGCTACTTGAGGGTCCTCAATATACCAGGCCTTCCGAGTTTAGAGGGATGAAGGTGCCGGATATTCTCTTGAGCGGCGATACGGGCGCGATATATCGTTGGCGTAAAAAAGAGTCACTGCGGCGAACTTGGATGTTTAGAAAAGATCTTTTGGAAAATGCATGTCTCACTTTTCAAGAGAGATGTTTTCTGCAAGAGGTGTTAACAAAGGAATCTTCGAAAAATGGTCGTTTGGCTAAGGAGTGAAAACTGTTGGATGTTCTAAGACTTATGGAAAATACACAGATGAAAACTGATATCCCCAAGTTTGGGCCTGGGGACAGAGTTAGAGTGTTCTTCAAGGTAGTTGAAGGTACACGCGAAAGACTTCAGGCTTTCGAAGGAGTCGTAATAAAAAGGCAAGGCGGCGGGTTGAGGGAGACCTTTACTGTGAGACGTGTCAGCTCCGGTATAGGCGTGGAAAGAACTTATCCTGTGCATTCGCCCAAAATCGATCGCATTGAAGTTTTACGGCGGGGAAGAGTCAGAAGAGCAAAGCTTTTCTACCTAAGAGGGCTTTCAGGAAAATCTGCGCGAATTGCTGACGCAAGGCGTTAATCATGGACACATTGCGGGACGTTTTAGAGATTGTTCTTGTATCTCTCGTCCTTGCGCTTTTGATTAGATCGTTTGTCGTGGAGACGTTCCTGGTAGAAGGCCCGTCTATGCAGCCCACCATGTTCACTAATCAGAAGCTGTTGGTTCTCAAATTAGCATACCGTTTTAAAGAACCCAAACGCGGAGATATTGTGGTTTTTAAATACCCGTTCAATACCGAAAAAGACTATATCAAGCGGATAATCGGCGAAAGCGGCGACAATATTGAAATTCGTTTGGGACGAGTTTATGTAAACGGGCAGTTGCAGGAGGAGCAGTATGTCCAAAATCCGGGATATTACGAGATGGCTTCCACCGTGGTGCCCGACGGTTTTGTGTTCGTAATGGGCGATAATAGGGTGGACAGCGAAGACTCCAGGATGTTTGGCCCGGTTAATATCGGTCTTTTAAAAGGGAAAGCGATCTTCAGAATTTGGCCTTTAGGGGAGTTTGGTTTAGTTAAATGAGGGGAAAGGGAAAGCGCAATCCAAAACGGGATATGTTTCAACCCGGTTTTCCCGGCGCTCGCGCGTTAGGCTTGGTTGATATGTTTTTGTTTTTGGCTGACGCAAGAATACCTTGGACCTGCCGCACGCTTTCCCAACCGTATCTCAGACGCAAAAACCGTGTTTACGTTTTGGCCAAGCCGGACCTGGCGGATGCAGAAGTTACAGCCCAATGGATGTCAGTTTTTAGAGATTTGGGCGAACCGGTGTTTGCTGTGAATTGTAATACCGGCAACGGGCTTTTGCCTTTGGTGTCATTCTTGAAAAATGCGCAAAACCGGTTGTCGCGCCCTCTTAGGGTAATGCTGTTCGGTACGCCTAATGTTGGCAAATCGTCTTTGGCCAACAGGCTTCTCAGAAGCAGAAAAGCCCCTTTCGGAGCAAAGCCGGGTTTAACAAGGGGCAGCAATTGGCTGAAAGCCGGCCCCGACGGTTATCTGGTGATTCTCGATACCCCGGGGGTTTTGGATACTTCGCAAGTCAAAGGGGAAGCCAAGCATAAACTTGCCTCGGTGTGGGCCATTGGGGAGCGAACCTACGACACGGAAGAAGTAGCAATGTGGTTGGCCTCAAAGCTCGACCCATCCAAAGAGCCGTTGGATTATATCAATTCTTTCGCTGAAGAAAGAGGTATGGTGGGTAGAGGCGGAATTATCGACTACGAAAAAGCCTGTGCGGCAGTGGTACATGGTTTCAGAGAAGGACGGCTGGGAAGATTCACGCTCGAGGTTCCCCAGGACTTTTCTGAGCTTTCTGAACCGCAGACGTAACTTTACTTTTTATTGAGAAAGATAGTGCCCCCGGAGGGTAAAGATATTGCCGGGGGGTTTTTGTTTGAGGGAGCCTTTAAGATTTTCGTGGCGGCATTGGTGGAATTATCTGTTTATTTTTTTGACCGTGGCCGGGATTTCGTCTTGGGTTATTTTGGGCGTGGATGGCAGGCTTGTGTTTTTAGTTTTGGCCCTTTGGGTTCTTTTGGGCAGGCTTTTGGCCCCGTCAATATTTCATGAACATATTGGGTTTTTGAACAGGTGGGTTTGGCACGATTACAAAAAGGCGAACCAGCGTTATAGGCAAGCAGTGCAGACCCAAAAGGCTACTCCCCAGGCGTACTGTGCTTTGGCCAGCCTTTCTTTTTCTGAAGGTGATTATTGGGGCGCCGCGTCGTTATTGGAGGAAGCCTCTAACGTCCTAAAATCGGATCCTGCCCTTCATCTGATGCTTCTAAAATGTCTTGTTCGTACAGGCCAGATGGACCGGGCGGTGGCAGAGACTACCAAGGTCGGGGAACTGTTCAAAGGCACTTATGTTCCTTTTCTTGTTTTGGGCGACGTGCTCAAAGAAAAGCGGGATATTGTAGCTGCCGCAACTGCGTACCAAAAGGCGTGCGAGCTTAAGCCATCCGCCATTGACTGCCATCTTGGCCTGGCGGAGGCTTATTACGATATGGGGCAAGTGGACGCTTCCCTTGACGAGATCGAAATCGCTTTGAGTATTGACGCAATGAACTCCGACGCTTTGTATTGGGCCGGGAAGGTTGCCGCCAAGAAAGGCAACACACGAGAAGCGTCCTCGCGACTTCAAAGATCGCTTATGCTTAGATCACCTAAAGATAAATCCCACAGAGAGTCGTACCAAAACATTTTGTCGCTTTTAGCACAGGTACGCCGCTCAATGATGCCCTTAAAGCAAACCTCCGATCCGCAAAATTGAGTCATCTGATAAGAACATAGCTTAGCCGGTGAAGAATTGATCCTTCGATTTCCAGGAAAACTGTGGAAGTGACGAAGTCATCTCCGCTTTTCGCCGTGAAAACCGCAGGATATAAGCGGATATCGGTATCCAGGGGGACGAGTGTTTGGCCTACCCATTGGCCGTCTACGCCGTTTTCTGTAAGCATAATGTCGCCGCCGAAAATTGAAACGTTTACGGAATCTACGTTTTTGGATGAGTCGCATTCTAGTAGGACTATAACCCCGGCACTTGCCGGGTTCGGGGTTAGCCGCGGTGTTATCCACAAGTCTTTTATTTTGGTAAACGACAAAGCTTTCTGCCTGACAACGTTCTGGAATGTGGCTGTGATGATCACTTCTTGGGAGCCCTGGGGCAAAGACGGGCCCACAGTCACCATAGTGTTCCACCGGGTGTTGGAGCTTGCAGGGGTAAGATTCATGGTGTCTTGGTTGACAAAAGTAGCAGTCAGGGTCGTCGCACCTGGGGAAGTATAGGCATTTATAATCAATATGTCCCCATCACGGCACAAAGTGGGCGAAAGGTCGGCGGTTAATGAATATTTGACGATGGTTATAGGTTTCTTTACTGAGAAAAATTGAGTGTCGTTGTAATCCACAACCCAAGCCTGGTAGGAATACTCCCCGTCAGGCAGAGTTTTGCCTGTGTCATCCTTTCCGTCCCAAGTTATCTCAATGGGAGGGTACCCTTGCACGTTGTGAGGATTGAACTTGCGCACTTCGCGGTCGTTTCGGTCTCTTATAATCACCTGCCATTTGTAAATGCCCCTGTTGCGCAGATATCCAAGGCGAAAAATCACTGTGTCGTCGATTCCGTCGCCATCGGGCGAGAAAGTGTTAAGGGATGAATCTACCCTTATTAGGCAGGATCTATAGACAATCGTTGCCGCTTCCCCCCTTGACATCGGGTTTAGTGGTTTTAATGTCCAGTCACTGTACCCGTCTATGATACCGAACCTGATAGCGCATGCCATGGACCTTTGCCGGTCTGGGCTGACCAGTCTGTAATCGCTGAAAACCTGAAGTAGCGACGACACTTCCTGCTCTGACATGGTTTGAGCCAATTCGAAGAGATCCAAAGCCCTTATTAAAAGCTCGACCGCGTCTTCTCTAGTTATGGGTGTGTCGGGCAGAAACGACTGCCCTTTAGGAACAAAAGTAATCCCCCCGGAAAGCGCCCCTTCTATCCAAGGATATCCCGGTTTACCGGGCAGAATGCTGTACCAGGCGGGAACGTCGGGATATGACGGTGTGCTGGGGGAGACTGAAGGCAAAGCAAACGTTTTGCAGAGCAAGGTAACCAGTTGGGCCCTAGTACATTGTGAATCCGGGTAGTACCAAGCAACAGGGTTCTCAGTGAAATAGTAAATTTGGCCGTCACATACCATCTCCTGCCATAGAACGTAAACATACGGGCCCGCCCAGTGAAATGACATGTCTTGGTACCAGGGGTCACGCTCGCAAAACGCCCTCCCGGACGGGTTCAAAAGGAAACATAGAACAACTGCAATGCATACGATTTTGCACACACTGAGCACCAGGTTTCTTTTTGCACACAGAATCGACAATTTCTGCATAATTTGTTCCTCCAAATCCACCGGCCTCGCCATAATAGCATAATTTTACACTGGATGCCCAAATTCTAACATTTTTGGTTACATGTGTTGACATTGTTTTTGAAGCACTGTAGGATTACGGCACCTGGTAGTATTTACCAGAGACCGTGCCCGGGCTTTCGACCGCTTTTCTGGTTTGGGATTGGAGGTGTTCTTGTTACAGGCCAAAAAACGGTCGGGTATTACCCTAGCTTGCCACCGGCGCCCTTCGCAGCTTTCCGTTTCCGGGCACGGTCTGCCTTTAAAAAAGGGGGGAACATCGCTGAAAAGCATTTTGCGTAGACATAAATCGCTTTGGGTTGCAGTAGCGTTGGGGTTTTCAGCGTTCATTTTTTCCTATCGGTTAATGGTTGGTTTTATCAAAACCGCTCCAGTAGTTGTGGCAGCCAACGATGTTGGGGCGTATCAAACACTGAGCCAATCCGACCTTAAAGTGGTGGAGTTGCCGGTCCGGGCAGTACCAAAAGAAAGCTTCGCAGATATTAACTCCCTTCTGGGATCATATCCACACTACGGTCTGTCACAAGGACAAATAGTTTTGGAGGCGCAAGTTGCAAAGACCGCGGTGGAAGCGGGCTATTCAGTAGCACTTTCTTCGGACACCAGGGGGTTTTTCATCCCTGCCTCACTTGCCCGCGGGTTAGGCGGGTTACTCAAAAAAGGGGAACGGGTGGACATCATCTGTGCCTCAAAAGCAACAAATTCAGGCCAGAGCTACACTTTCCCCAACGTCCGAGTAGTCGAAGTTTTACGGGATAAAAACAATGGAGAGTTCTTGGGCGCTTTGGTGGTCCTCGCACCGTATGAATGCCAGCTGCTTGCCAGCGGGATGGAAACAGGAACGGTATATCTCTCCCTGGTGCCAAAAGCTGATTGGGAGGGCCTATCATAATGTTTGACAAAGAACCCACTTTACTGCTGGCAGGTACCGCCGCTACCGAAAACGCAGCTGAAAGGAAATGGCCTGACGCAAAAATCCTTGGACGTTTTAATGACCTCACTCTAGTGGAGTTCATGATGTCAAGCATGGTTGTGGATATTGTGGCGGTGGATGCTGGGCTTTCTACAAAAGGTGAATCTTTTGACGCCTGGCAGCGCAGATTTCGCGCGGCTTTTCCCCACGTATCTTTGGTCATTATGAACGAAGCGGAAAACCAGTTATTGACCGGCTCAAAAAAATCGGGCATAGAAAAAGCGTCCCACACAAAAGTGGTAAACCCCCAAACTGTCGTTGTTTGGAGCCCCAAGGGCGGGGTAGGTAAGACTTTTCTGGCCACTAACCTAGCCTGCGCGGCGGCTATGTCTACACAAGGCGAGGCCTGCCTTTGTGATTTGGACCTTTATTCTGGAGACGTTTCAGTGCATCTGGATTTAACCGGGGGGCCCACGTTAACCGATTTGGTTCCGGGTTTAAGAAGCTTAAGGCCTGAAGCGCTAGACAAATATGTCCAAAGGCACAGCGCTTCCAAGCTGAACGTTTTATGCGGCCCTAAACGCCCCGAACTGTCGGATCTGGTGACAACTGAACATGTACGCCTGCTTTTGGAGTTGGCGAGAAGGCGCTGGGGATTAGTCTTTCTTGACACCCCCCCTGATATCACCAGCGATGTCGTAGGAGAATGTATCGATGCCGCGTCCAAGGTGATAATCGTGGTTACCCAAGATATAGCGGCCCTCCGGCAGTGCAAAATGGCCATAGATATCCTTCAAAAACTTGGCATTCAACATGACACTGTGTGCGCTGTTCTAAACCTTGCGGTGAAAGACTCTCTTCTCCCTGAACAGAAGATCCAAGAGTTCCTTGGCGTTGATTTGGTGGGGGTCATTCCCCAAGATCGAAAAGCGGTAGAAAGGTCGGTATACGAGGGAAAGCCTGTGGTTCTTAACCCCCGTAGCGAAGTTTCAGACGCTATCTGGGGTGTGGCATCAAGTGTCTTGCCTGGTTTGGCTATAGAAAAAAGAGGCGGGAAAAAGCCGCCCAAGAGAAAGGTTGGGTTTTTTCGTTGAGCATTCTCAAAAAACTTGAGCTGGAGCCGTACCGAAGTGGGGGAGTGCTTCAGGAGGCAAAAGAAAGATCCATAGAAGAAGTCACTGAGCTCATACGCGAAAAGGTGCTTGAAAGCTACCCACAAAAAGTAATCGATGCCCGTATGTCCGTAGATAAAAGGGAAGAAATGAACGCTTTAATATCTGAAATGCTCGTTTCCGGCGACATGTACGTAGGCAGGCTCACCAGAAGAGACCTTGCTGAACGGATAGTTCAGGAGATTTGCGGGTTAGGTCCCATCGACGAGTTCCTACACGATCCCGAAATAACGGAGATAATGATCAACGGTCCCGACGAGGTGTTCGTGGAAAAAGGGGGTCTACTCAGTAAAACGGAAGTACGGTTTACCAGCGAATCTCATGTTCTTGACCTGATAAACAGGGTCGTAAGCAGTGTAGGACGACGCGTTGACAAATCTTCCCCCTATGTAGACGCCCGGTTACAAGATGGATCCCGCATTAATGCTGTTGTGCCTCCCTTGGCTTTAAACGGCCCTGTTCTTACCATAAGAAGGTTTCCCAAACGATACTTCAAATTGGATCAGTTGGTGGCAGTAGGAACACTACCCCTTAAGGTTGCCAGTTTTTTAGAACAATGCACTAGGCTTCACATGGACATCATCGTGTCGGGCGGAAGCGGTAGCGGAAAAACTACAACCCTGAATGTTTTGGTAAATACGCTATTGGCTGCCGAGCGCATAGTTGTCATTGAAGATTCATCGGAAGTAAAAGTGCCAGATCATCATGTTATATACTTGGAGACTCGCCCCGAAAATGTCGAGGGGAAGGGAATGGTCTCTGTCAGAGATTTGTTAAGAAACGCTCTTAGGATGCGGCCGGACAGAATCGTCATAGGAGAATGCCGCGGTAAAGAGACACTTGATTTGATAATTTCGATGAACACCGGGCATGAGGGTTGTTTGAGCACAGTCCACGCAAACTCATCTCAGGATTGTCTTTCAAGGCTTTGCGCTATGGCCCTTATGGCGGATGAGGGGGTACCTTTGCCGGTTTTAGAGTCTTGGATCGGGACAGCTTTGGATATTATCGTACATCAGGCAAAAACCGCCCAGGGTAAACGGGTGGTCACCGAAGTAACCTTGGTCGGTGTTGACGAAAATGGTCTGAAAACCGAAGCCGTGTACGCATTGGGTGAAGAGCCTTCCAGGTTTGAGGCTCCTTCGTGGTTTGTGGAAAAGGTGGGCAGGCATAAAGCCAGTTGTCTTGAAAGCGCTATGAACACTGAAGGTGTTCCGCTGTGACGCTCACTGCGGCTTTTGCGTTTGGGTGTGCCGCGTTCTTACTGGTCTGGGATTTGGCTCGGGCCAAGGAAAGATGGCATTTCGGACAAAATCGCCAAGGGACTCAGGTCCCCCCGGTAAAATTGATTCTGGCATTCTACGACAAATTGAAAAGTAGGTTTTTGGGTACAAAAGATGATGTCTCTCTTTATGAAGATGTGTGTTATTCGTTGGCTTTCCACCTTAGGGCCGGTGAAACAAGCGCCCAAGCCCTAAAACACGTATCACAGGAAGCAGAAGAAGGCGCATACGGGCTATTGAAACGCGTGTTTGCCGCATATGAGGCGGGATCGCCATTCTTAGATGCCTTGTCTTCGGCAAGCCCAAACAACCCATACATGCAAAGTATTACAGGAGTCTTTCAACTGGGCGCCGCAAGCGGGGCAGATACCCCCTCTCTTCTATGCAATACTGCCGATTTGCTCCGAAAAAAACGCTTAAAAAAGCGGGAGGCCAAAGCCAAAATCGTTGAATCCAGATTAACAGCTGTTATCCTTACAGTCATGCCTTGGGTAATAGGGATGTATACTTTGCGGCACACCCCAAACTCATCCTTCCTTTTGCTTGGGGACCCCGTCATAAAAACTGTGCTATCCCTGGCACTTCTACTTTGGGTAGTAGGGGTGACAGCAGTCTGGTGGCTTATTGGCACTGCCACACCAAGAACCTAGAATTTTCCGGCAGGGGTGAAATTTGTGGGATTCAAAAGCGTATGGGAGCCTTTTGTCTGTAGTGTTCTGTCTGCGTGGTGCATTGGTTTGGTTGGGTATAAATGTATGAGGGGCAGGGAAGGCCGCCTGGAAATAGCGCAACTGGCTTCCGGCCATACTAGAAGAATCGTCGAAGTTTTCGGGTCTCAAAGCAATTTGTTGGTTTCGGCCGCCAGCATGTTGGTTTTCTATATCTGTAGGGATTCGTTTTCAGGCAGTACTTTATTTATGGCGGCATTGATTTGGACAATCGTAAGCCTTTTTGTGGTTGTATTCCGCGACAGTCGGTTAAAAAGCCGGCAGCGAGACATCAGCGCCCAATGGCCAGCAATGTTACAAGGAATGTCATCTATGACCCAAGCGGGATTGGATCTGCGCCAAGCGTTCC
>CAYPVF010000011.1:0-2575 GCA_964414105.1 uncultured Eubacteriales bacterium | reverse complement strand
GCAAGAAATAGAAAAGGTCGTCCCAAGGCTCAGTAGCGGACAATCCTTAGGTAAAGCCCTGGCAGTAATGGAAAAGGACGGTGTTGCACAGGCAAAACGGTTATCTTCCATGCTCATTCAGGCGGAAATACTAGGCACTCCTGTTTCAATGGTTCTACAGAGTCTGGCTGAAGAAGCTCAGGATGGCGTTTACCAAGAGGATGAAGAAAGATTTAACTCCTTACCAACGAAGCTTTCTCTTGTAACCGTTGTGTTCTTACTTCCTCCGGTCCTAATAATATCCATCGCCCCACACATCCTGACTTTTCTCAGAAGTCCATGGTAAGGGAGGTGAAGTGATGCTGCGAACATACGTAAAGGTCAATTTGGCCAAAACCCGGCTTTCTCAAAGGTTAAAAGATGTCGTCAAAGGGGAGGCGGGGGCCACCGTTTCAGAATACGCCCTAGTATTGGCGCTAGTAACGGTTGCCGTGATTACTGCCCTGGGCACCTTGGGCAGCGCGATTAGTAACAAACTTACAGACTTGGCGGAGCAGTTGGGAACGCCCTGATTCCAAGGCGGAACCCTTGAATTCTAGTTGTGCTAGGCGGGCCCGTACGGGGAGTTCTTGGAACAATTCTCGCGGGTCCGCCGATTACAAGTGATCGGGAAGGACCAGGTGAAAAAACGTGACGAAGCCAAAAGCGTTAATGTTGCCAGGATTTGTATCCAACGAAAGGGGTCAAGCAGTGGCTGAATTCAGTCTGGTTATATTCCTGCTCATGACGGTGTTGTTTTCCCTACTTGAAATGGGGCTTTTACTTAACGATAAGCTAGTCCTTACGTCGACTGCAAGAGAAGTGGCCAGGTTGTGCGCTGTTGAAGGGGGCCGAACAGCCAACGCTTTGAGTAGACTTAACGAACTGCTTTCTTCCGCCAAAATGGATTTGTCGGCGGTCACAGTGAACATTTCGCCGGGCCAAGCCATATACGGAACGACGATAACCGTGGATTTGCATTATGCCTACAAAGTCAAAAGTCCGATGATTGGAACAATCATTGGAAACACGATAGGACTTTCAGCAAAGGCGGTGACAAGAAGTGAGTTTGTGCCAAGGTAAAGCACGCACTTTCAGGCATCGCAGACGGGATCAGAAAGGCGGGGTTCTGGCCTTGGTTTCTCTATTTCTACCCATCGCGGTAATATGCGTGGGTATAGTTGTTGACCTGGGTATAATGTTTTGCGCCAGAAAAGCCGTACAGTCAGCATGCGACCTCGGCGCATTGGCCGGGGTGCAGAATCTTGACTGGGATAGCCTAGCGGATGGCGTCGTCCTTCTGGACACGGCGCAAGGGGAGGGCGTGGCAGTTCAAGTGGCCCTTTCGAACTTAGATGACAGCGGCAGCCTATTCCATGAACTGAGCCTGTGTGCCACGGCTTCCAATCCGCCTTCAAAAGCGGAACCTTGCGTCACCGTGTCAGCCCAATTTATCCCGAACACGCAATTCCTTAAGTGGATACCTGGCTTCACGAAAGGTGTAACCATGACCTGGCTTTCTGAAGCCGCGGTTGTAGAACGGACTGAATGGTAAGATATTTGGCCTCCCCCAAGGATATGGGGCAAACGAAACGAATTATACTATTAGCCGGATTACGTTGGGTAAGACCGTCCCAACGATACACCAAAGGGGACTTAAATAATGCCTAGCTCATATTTTCGAGAACTGCGTAGAGCCGATAGGGGAATCACACCTACGGAAATAGCCGATATACTGCAAAAAGGCAGGATCGGGTGTTTGGGAGTTCTGGGGGATAACGATTATCCTTACGTAGTTCCTCTCAACTATGCCTATGACGAGGCAGGCAAATGCTTATTCTTTCACTCGGCTTTAGAAGGGCATAAGCTTGACGCCATTCAAGCCCACGACAAAGTTTGCTTTTCCGTAACAACCAAAGCGGAGGTTTTAGTGGACGCCATCAGTATGAAGTTTGATAGCGTGATAGCCTTTGGGAAGGCACGATTGGTTGAAGGGAAAGAAAAAGAACTTGGAATTCAGATGCTTTTGGAAAAATACATCATCGGCAAGGGAACCATTACAATAGATGAAGTCGCAGACTATGTGGAAAAACACATAAAGGGCACGGCGGTTATAAAAATGGATATAGAGCATCTGTCCGGTAAGAATCGTCTAGAGTAGGCAAGGGTTCTACAATTCCGATTGTAACGACAAAGGCGGCGAGCCTTCCTCGCCGCCTTTTTTGCGATTCCGGGAAAATAAGAGGTTATCCGCCGATTACATAGCCCTCCGGCGGCGCCGTACCCAATAAGTGCTTAACAAAATAATCCCAACGCTTGCGTGTGATGTATGGGTGGTAACCGTCGGCGTGGCACCCGTTAGGCAAGATCAAAAAGTCAAAATCCTTATTGGCTTTTATTAGCGCGTCTACCAACTGCAAAGATGCGGCCGGCGGCACATTTTCATCCATTTCTCCGTGCATTATAAACATTTTGCCTTTGAGATTTTGGGCCAGGGTCGGATTAGCCTGTTCTTCATAATGGGGGCCCACAGGTAATCCCATGTACCTTTCGATCC
>CAYPVF010000010.1:21199-23211 GCA_964414105.1 uncultured Eubacteriales bacterium | reverse complement strand
ATCCGCTACGGCAAAATCATCTATTTCCCCTGTTATCTCGCCCCCGCGCTGCATAAGAAAATGAGCCTTGCCGGAAAGGACTTGATACACTTCAGGATAAGTCCAGGACTGCCCAGGCACTTTCGGGTGATAATGGCCGGCGGTTTTAACGAATTCCGAACCAATTAGCCCCGGGTAAATAACGGTAATATCGTATCGGATTCCATCGGCCTCCATGGCAGTTTGGTCTTCTGCGTGCCCAAGCCCGCGGTACATGCGGTATAAGACTTCGGGCCCCGTTTCAAGGGGGTACAGGAGCACCGCCGACATGTCTGACAAAAGCCTCTCATCGGGTTTTGGGGCCGCCGTGCCGGGACCGAATTGAAGCAGCCCCTCACTAGACAAAGTCACGTCAAACCCGGCTAAACAGGTCAAGTTATCTTGGGTTCCAAAAGTATTCTCCACGCGCATCACCTTACCTTAAGGTTTTGATATACTCCACAAATAATCTACCCCTTGGGACACCTGGGCTTGCAGATAAGTTCCTGCACTTCAGTGTCAAAAAAGGTTTTGGCGTGGGATGGTTTTATCACAATAGCAGAATCCGCGCCTGTTGAGGTTCCGCCCACAGATATGACCGGTTGACCGTACGGGATTAGCCCCGCGTCTAGAGCCATGACAGCTACTTCAACGGCCACTTTCACACCTTGAGAGAACAGCCTAAGGGTTTCGGAGATGATGCCGCCTGTATACAAACCGCCTTGGCGGCCTGTAACGGCTCTTTCGATATTTCCAAAAAGGTGGGTTGTGGTTAAAATCTCTACACCCTGTTGCTTAAGCTCTTCTCTTACAGCGGCGCCCATTTCATCGAGGCCCGGCGCCTTAAAACCGATGTGGTGTGTTACACACACAAGCTTACGGCCGCATCCTATGAAAGGCCGTACCGAAAAACCTGTGTTCGACGCAATTACGATGTGTTGTATACTCAACTCTTCAGCTCTTCTTATGACGATCTTGGCTGTTTCTTCCGTGTTGTTTCGGCCTTTTTCGGGGAAATATGTTGCCATTTGAAACCCTCCAAAGCGCTTCTATTAAGGCTCATCTTTGGTACCTATTGTAATGTAAATTGACGCTTTATGCATGGAGCTTCCATAGAGTTACAAATTTCTGAGGAAGGTTTCCGGTATAACTGAGCGAATGGTATTCTATAGGTGTATGAAAGGGCGTATGTAAGGTTTGCCGATAAACCTTTGGCATTTTTCAAGTTGGCCCGAAGTGCTCTTGGCGGTAGTGGATATTGCCATCGTTGCATATCTTTTCTACCGCATGTTTGTACTTATTCGAGGCACCAGGGCGGTACAGCTTTTAAAAGGTATTGCTGTTCTTTTGGTTTTGGTGTCAATTACTGACTGGCTGCACCTATACACCATTAATTTTCTGCTTGTACAGGTTAGGACAATGCTTGTTGTAGCACTTCCCATTGTGTTTTATACCGAAATAAGGCGGGCCCTTGAACAGCTTGGGCGAGGAAGCCTTTTTACCCGTTCAGCTTTGGGGGCAACCCAAACCTCCGAAGATGTTGTAAGGGAAGTAGTTAAGGCAGTAGCGGCCATGTCCCCGGAAAGGGTAGGGGCGCTTGTGGTCATAACGAGGGAAGCTGGCCTTCGCGAGTACACCGACGACGCCATTCCCGTAGACGCTATGGTAACTTCGGAACTTTTGCAGAATATATTCGTCAAAAATACACCGCTGCACGATGGCGCCGTTGTTATAAGGGGCGAAAGAATTGCAGCCGCCGCGTGTTTTTTGCCTCCGCCTGAAGAAGC
Organism: uncultured Eubacteriales bacterium; assembly: GCA_964414105.1. Taxonomy (GTDB): domain Bacteria; phylum Bacillota; class Sulfobacillia; order Fermentithermobacillales; family Fermentithermobacillaceae; genus JAXGZG01. Next base: position 21,406 of record CAYPVF010000010.1, on the reverse strand, counting down.
GGTCGCCGTGGAGCTGGGTTCAAGGCACAGGGCGGCGTTGGGCATAACTCAAATTTCCGACGCGGTCTCAATTGTGGTTTCTGAGGAAACAGGGACCATATCTTTATCTGTGGGCGGCAGACTGTTTCGGGGGCTTGATTCTGACACGTTGAAGGAAAAACTAATTGAGCTTTTAGATGCACATCTAAGCCTGCCATATAATCTTTT
>CAYPVF010000010.1:3202-21189 GCA_964414105.1 uncultured Eubacteriales bacterium | reverse complement strand
CGTTGATTGAGAAGGCGCTATCCAAAGACATGGTTAGCAAATGGGCTGCCGTTATACTGGCGGTCATTATGTGGTTTCAGGTTGCAAGTGACAAGAACCCCATCGAAACGCGCATAGTGAACTTCGATCTAGTTTTTAACCCGCCCTCTGACGTGGTAGTGGTAAGCGCCAGCCCTCCCAAAATTGCCGTAACCTTGCAGGGAAGAGCTAGCGCCCTTTCGCGGCTTGATTCTAGGCAGATAAAAATCGAACCCGATCTTTCGGGGGTGCCCATAGGTGATCTGGCGCAAGTTCCTATCACCGTGGACCCGCCGGTAAGCGGTTTGAAAGTGCTGGATGTTAACCCGGTTATTGCCACCGTTGAACTAGACAGCGTCCGTTTTAAGGAAATCGGGGTGAGTATTCGCCCTACGGGTGTTCCTAATGAAGAATTTGAAGTGGGAAAACCCGAGTTCCGACCCGAATCTGTCAAGGTTACAGGGCCTGGGAATCGTGTGGATAAAGTCGCCTATGTTGTGGGCACGGTGGAAATCGGCGGCGCTACATCGAAAATTCAAACTACAGTCTCTTTGTCCGCTATTGACGGGGTTGGCAATGACGTAGAAGGCGTGGTTTTGGAGCCCTCCAGTTGTGAAGTGACGGTGCCGTTTATCCAGCTGCCGCCCGCTAAAAGCGTTAATGTGGTAGCCCGTACAGTGGGTTTACCCAAGACTGGATACAGGCTAGATGGCGTAACTGTCACACCTTCCATGGTGAAACTTAGGGGAGAGCCTCAAGTAATAGAGTCTATCAATTCTATAGTGGCACATTCTGTGGATGTCACTGACAAAGATTCTTCTTTTACGGCCACTGTAGACCTGGAGGTACCCTCGGGTCTCGCGTATATTCAAACAACTCAGGTCAGCGTTTATGTGCGGATCGTAGAGGATGTTGTGGAACGTTCTTTTAAGCGCCTGGTTATTCCCCACAACGCCCCTCCGGGCTACACCTGGGATATTTCGCCCAGGGAAGTCACCGTGTTTGTAAGCGGGCGAAGCGATATTCTTGTGGATATAGGTGAAATGGATATTCAAGCGTATATTGACACAGAAGGCAAGGAAGAAGGTTCCCATCGGCTTTCTGTAGGTGTCGTGTTCGCCGATAGGCTGAGCAATAAATTGGCACTGGACGAGATAACTCCAAACTCTGTTACTGTAACTTTCACCAAAAGATAGGATTCGGGGGTCCGGCATGAACCTTTTTGGGACAGACGGTATTCGCGGTGTGGCTAACGCCGAGCTTACATGCAGTACGGCGTACAGACTTGGCAGGGGCTTAGGCGTCATGTTTGGGCCGGGCGCACGTCTTGCCCTGGGGAAAGATACCAGGGCCTCAGGGGACATGCTGGAGGCCTGCCTTGTGGCGGGGATAACCTCGGCCGGGGGCAATGTGGTACGGTTAGGGGTAATCACTACCCCGGGCTTATCCTTTTCCGTAAGCCATGCGGGGTTGGGCGGAGGCGTAATGATTTCCGCGTCCCATAATCCCGCCAAGTACAACGGTCTGAAAGTGTTTGGGCCAGAAGGAACCAAAGTGGCCGATGAGGTTGAAGACGCGCTGTCCCGCTTTATTTTGGAGGATTTCAGTGTTGGCGGAGACTATTTCCCAGTGGGCGGAAGTATTGGGCGAGTAGAGGCCGGCGAGCATTTTGTGGATGCGTACGCGGAGTTCCTGATTTCTTTGGGTGGAAAAGGGCTGCGCGGTTTGCCTGTTGTTGTCGATGCTGCCAACGGGGCGGCCTCGGTTTTGGCCGAACGGGTGTGGAGGGGTCTTGGCGCAAGGATTAGTGTCATCAACTGTGCCCCAGATGGCGACAACATCAACCTAAACTGTGGCTCAACACATTTGGGTTCTCTAACTGAAGCCATCGGCCGATTAGGCGGCGCTATCGGGTTTGCTTACGATGGCGACGGCGACCGCTGCATGACAGTGGATGAAACAGGACGCGAGATGAATGGGGACCACATGATGGGGGTCGTGGCCCAGGACATGGCGTCTAGGGGTGCCCTCAGGGAAAACACGGTGGTAGGCACAGTCATGTCGAATTTCGGGCTTGAGGTGTTTTTGGCAAACCTGGGGCTCAGACTTGTAAGGACCCAGGTTGGGGACAGGTTTGTCCTGGAGACGATGCGTCAAGGCGGGTATAACCTTGGCGGCGAACAGTCGGGGCATTTGATTTTCAGGGATGTTCTTGAAACCGGCGACGGAATTCTGACGTCCATCTTATTGGCCAGGCTTATGACGGATTCCGGTTGTAACATGTCCGACCTTAGAAGCGCCATTGTGGATTTGCCGCAAATTCTGGTTAATGTAAGAACAGAAAGTCCCAAGAAAGTGTTGGAAGACGGGGAAGTGGTCAATGCGATTGAAAAGGCTCAAAAACGGTTAAGCGAAAAAGGTAGGGTTTTGGTCAGAGCCTCGGGCACGGAACCGCTAGTGCGTATAATGGTGGAATCCCAAGACGAAACTTTAACGGTCTCGTGCATAGAATATTTGAAAGAGGTGGTGGAAAGAAAAGTTAAGGAATAGCGCTGGTTTACAGCGGGCAAAGCGCGAAGGCAAGAAATCTAGGTTTAGCGCCAGGACTTTCCGGGTATTATTTGGGAAAGTTGACGAGGATGGGGTTTATCGAAGAACTCGGCGGATGCCCCACGGTTGGTCACGACCGACAAAGGCCGTCAAAAACTCCGGGCGACCGGAAAACAATATGGCCAGGTGATTGCCGCAAGCGCTTCTGGTTTTGATACCCAAAACCACCGCACCCCGTAAATGCCATTTTGGAGGAGTGAAATTATAATGTGCGGTATTGTCGGTTATGTAGGAGAAAAAAAGGCGAGTCAAGTTTTACGGGATTCCCTTATAAGGCTTGAATATAGAGGGTACGATTCGGTAGGCATTTCAGTTTTGCACGATTTAGGGATCAGTACCGTTAAGGCCAAGGGGCGTATGGCCGATTTGGCGCCTAGATTGGAAAAGATACCCTTTGCCACAGTAGGAATTGGGCATAGCCGATGGGCCACCCACGGCGTGCCAAGTGATGCCAACGCTCACCCCCACTCTGATTGCACCGGGGAAATCGTTTTGGTTCATAACGGCATAATAGAAAACCACCAGGAATTAAGGCAAATGCTGCTTAAAAGAGGCCATCATTTTAGGTCGGAAACTGACACGGAAGTGGTGGCCCATGTAATAGAAGACAACTATCAAGGCGATTTGCTTGAAGCAGTTATGAAATCTGTGCCGACTTTTGAAGGGTCAATGGCGCTTCTCATTATGCACGCCAAAGAACCGGGCAGAATTGTGGTTTATCGCTCAAAAAACCCTTTAATAATAGGGGTTGGCGACAACGAGCATTTCATTGCTTCAGATATTCCAGCCGTTTTGCCGTACACTTCAAAAGTGTTGGCATTGCAGGATGGGGAATATGCCGTGGTGGAGAAAACAGGGCTTACCATATATGATCAAGATGGGCACAGCATAAGCCGACAGCCGGAGATAGTCGAGATAAGAGTTGAAGAAGTAGAAAAGAACGGTTTCGAGCATTACATGCTCAAGGAAATTCACGAGCAGCCTGAGGCATTTTCCAGACTTCTTACCGGAAGATTGCGAGGGCTCGGGATTACCCTTCAAGGCGGGGAACTTGGGCTTCAAGACCACGAGATTGAGTCTTTGCGGAAAATCTTCGTTGTGGCGTGTGGAACTGCTTATCACGCCGGGCTTGTGGGCAAGTTTCTTCTGGAGCGATTGGCGGGCATACCTACAGAGGTGGTTTTGGCGTCGGAGTTTCGGTACGGTAATCCTATTGTGCCTAAGAACACCTTGTGCATCGCGGTAAGCCAGTCGGGAGAAACAGCCGATACTTTGGCCGCTGAACGAGAGGCTCGAAGGCTTGGGGCCAGAATCATGGCCATCATAAACTCGCCATTGAGCACCCTAGCCGGTGAAGCAGACGACGTCTTTAATCAACGGGGTGGCCCTGAAATAGCCGTGGCTTCTACCAAAGCCTACACCACGCAAGTGTTGTCATTTGCTCTATTGGCCGCTAGGCTAGGGGAAATTAGGGGTGTTTTATCACCCAAGGCTCTGGAACAATTTGTACAAGAGCTCAAATTGCTGCCGGAAAAAGCGACTGCCGCTTTGGAAACCGCCTCTATTGTTGAGCCATTGGCCAAGAAATTGTCCTCAGCCGGATACGTGTTCTTTTTGGGAAGAGGATGCGACCATGTTGTGGCAATGGAAGGCCAGCTCAAGCTCAAAGAAATATCGTACATTCACTCCGAGGCATATGCCGCCGGCGAGCTAAAGCACGGGCCTTTGGCTTTAGTACAACCAGGTTTACCCCTTATAGTTTTGGCCAACGACCCTCAATTGGCCGCCAAAACCGCATCTAACGTTATGGAAATTAAGGCAAGGGGCGGGTGGATTATTGCTGTTGGCACAAAGGAGTGCCTGGAAAAAATGCCTTTAGACGGCGAGGATCTGAGCGTCACAGTGCCTGACACGAATCCTTTGCTGTCGCCTGCTATTTCGGTAATCCCTTTGCAGCTGCTTTCGTATTACACGGCCCTTGCGCTGGGAAATGACGTGGATAAGCCAAGGAACCTAGCCAAAAGCGTTACCGTGGAATAGATAGGCAAGGTGTATATCTGCCGCTTGTGGCGCGCCGCGACCAATTTTTGCAGGCCCTCCGCAAGCGGCATTTCATTTTTCGTTGACTGCACAATTCTCAAGTAATACACTAACGATTAGATGATTGCTTAATCGTCGAGGTGGTCAATATGAACGAGAACAATCCCAAAGGCAAACGAGATATTTGTGACACATTTTGCGCGTCCGAAGCTGCTGAGGCCCTAAAAAGCACCTTGGTGGAAGTCGCGGGGCTGTCGGAAGTGTTTAAGGTGCTAGCCGATGAAAGGCGAACTCAAATCATCTACCTGTTATCCCAAAAAGAGCTTTGCGTTTGTGATTTGGCTGCAATACTGGAAATGACTCCTCCTGCAATCGCGCACCATCTGCGGCTTTTGCGGGCTTTTCGTTTGGTAAAGTACCGACGCAGCGGGAAGATGGCCTATTACTCGTTGGATGACGACCACATATTGCACCTTATCCACGAAGCGCAAATCCATTTCGCTGAGGATAAATAGCGGCATAGTCGAACTTTGGAGGGGGAAGTCGTGCGATACCAGCTTAAAGGGTTACACTGCGCAAATTGCGCCGCAAAGATAGAGGCCGCTCTTCAAAAGGAGTTGGGCCTGGATGACGCCGTCATAAGTTTTGCTACGGGCACTGTGGTCCTACCTGAAGATATGCTTGAAAAAGCTAAAAGCATAGTGGCTGCCGTGGAGCCCGGAGTGGCAATTGTGGAGCCCGGTCAAACAGTGGCTTTAAGCCGGGGCCCGGGGCACGCACACGGCCGCGAACATAGTCACGAACATGGTCATGAACACGGCCACGAACACGTTCACGCCCACGGGGAAGGGCTTTCGATTCCCGTCATCGCTACTTCCGCGGTTTTGTTGCTGGCGGGGGTTGTTTTCAACAAACAACTTGCCGCTACCCCCTATTCCTGGGCTGAATACGCAGTTCTTATCCCTTCGTACCTTTTGGTGGGTTGGCCGGTCATACGTCTGGCATTTACAAACTTACAGCGCGGGCAGGTTTTTGATGAAAATGCTCTTATGACCGTGGCTACGTTTGGCGCGGTAGCAATACGGCAGCTTCCTGAAGCAGCCGCCGTAATGGTGTTCTATTCGGTAGGAGAATACTTGCAGCACAGGTCGGTGGACAATTCGCGCCGTTCCATATCTGCTTTGCTAGACATTCGCCCGGAGTATGCAAATGTTCAGAAGAATGGGGATACCGTGCGGGTTAATCCGGAGGATGTTAACCCCGGCGACACTATCATTGTCAAGCCCGGGGAAAGGGTGCCCCTTGATGGTGAAGTGTTAGAAGGCGATTCTATGGTGGATACTTCGGCCCTCACAGGCGAATCGGTTCCGCGCCAAATAGCGCCCGGAAACCCGATTTTGGCTGGCATGGTAAACGGCCACGGGCTACTTACTGTTAAGGTTACCAAAGCATTCGGCCAATCGTCCGTGGCGCGGATTTTGGAGTTGGTGCAAAACGCCGCGTCAAGGAAGGCGCCTACAGAGCAGTTCATTACCAGGTTCTCAAGGTACTACACCCCAGGTGTTGTATATTCCGCTTTGGCTGTTGCTCTTGTTCCCCCCATTTTTATACCCGGTCAAACCTTGTCAACTTGGGTGTACCGGGCCTTGGTCATGCTAGTAATCTCCTGCCCTTGCGCCTTGGTCATATCGATTCCTTTGGGGTATTTCGGTGGAATTGGCGGAGCTGCCCGAAAGGGCGTATTGGTAAAAGGCGCAAACTACTTGGATGCTTTGGCTGACGCCCACACGGTTATTTTCGACAAAACCGGAACCCTTACGGAAGGGGTTTTTCAGGTAACCCAAATCGATACCGCGGAAGGGTTCACCGAAAAACAAGTGTTGCGCTACGCTGCCGGCGCCGAGAGTTTCTCAAGCCATCCTATAGCCCAGTCTATATTGGGGGCATACGGGGGTCATGTTCCACCCGGGGAAATCGAGGATTACAGCGATAAGGCGGGCTACGGGGTAAGCGCGACCATTCAAGGCAAACAAGTGTTGGTGGGGAAAAGCGGCTTCCTTGCCGAATCCGGCATCACACACAGGATCGTCGAATCTTCCGGAACTGTGGTTTACGTGGCCGTAGATGGCGTTTACGCCGGAGCCGTTACCATTTCCGACAAACTTAGGGACGACACAAAAAAAGCCATTTCCGACCTTCGGAGGTTGGGGATAGAGAAGGTTGCCATGCTCACGGGTGATCAAGAATCTGTCGCCGACAGAATAGCGAAGGAACTGGGGCTTGACCAGTTTTACGCCGAGCTCTTGCCGGAAGGTAAGGTTGAAAAAGTTGAAGGTATGCGACGTTTAATGCCAAATCAGAAGAAAAACAAGCTGGTGTTTGTAGGAGACGGCATTAACGACGCTCCTGTAATCGCCAGGGCTGATGTTGGCGTCGCCATGGGCGGTTTGGGGAGCGACGCCGCCATAGAGGCTGCTGACGTGGTACTTATGGAGGACGCGCCTTCCAAATTGGTTACAGCCGTTCGGATATCAAGATGGACCAGGCGGATAGTCAGACAAAATGTGGCTTTGGCCCTTTTGGTAAAAGGTTTCTTTTTGGTTTTGGGCGCTTTTGGAGTGGCGACTATATGGGAAGCGGTGTTTGCTGACGTAGGTTTGGCGCTATTGGCGGTTTTTAACGCCATGAGGACATTGCGCTATTCGGGAGACTAGCGGACAATCTGTCTGATAACGTTTGAGCTTGAAATAGTGTTGACATTGTAAGCGTCTTAGTGGTATTGTGCATGACAACTGAATATCGAACTGGACCTTATCCAGAGCAGGCGAGGGACTGGCCCTGTGAACCTGCGGCAACCGGCAATGAGCGCGGTGCTAATTCCAGCAGTATCCGCAGAAGGCGGAACTGGTAGATAAGGGGAATATAAACGTCTCCCTAGCTGCCAGGGAGGCGTTTTTAGATCCGGTGAGGTGATTTGTTTGATCCAAGTGCAGAACCTTTCGCTAACTTTTCCTTCACCCCAGGGCGAGGTGGAAGCGCTTGTTGATGTATCCTTGGATGTTAAAAAAGGAGAAATCGTCGCCATTTGCGGCCCTTCCGGGGCAGGGAAGACCACTTTGCTGCGTTGCCTTTCTATGCTGCAGCCTCCGGATTCCGGCAGGATATTAGTGGACGGCGAGGACATATCTTCGGCCAGGGGTAAAGATCTAGCCATGGCCAGGCGCAAGGTGGGCATGGTTTTTCAGGGGTTCAATCTTTTAAGGTCTAGGAACGCCTTGGAAAACGTCATGCTTCCCCTTGAAATAAGGGGGGCTACCATTAAAAACGCGGCCGAAAAAGCGGGCGCATATTTGGAGGTGGTGCATATGGGCCACAGAAGAGGCTTCTATCCGGGAGAGCTCTCCGGAGGAGAAAAACAAAGGGTTGCTATTGCCAGAGCTTTGGTAACTGAACCCAAAGTTCTAATTCTGGACGAGCCAACTTCTGCACTTGACCCCGAAACCGCCGACTCCATCGTTCAGTCGCTGCAAGAGATCAACCGGGCAAGCGGTATCACCATTTTGGTAGTAACTCACCAAATTGACCTCTTGTCCAGGATTTGCGACAGGATTACTTACCTGCGCAACGGAAGGCTTTCTGAATCCGGATTTTCGGGAGAGGCCGCGCTTTTGGCGGGAGGTGGCAGCCAATGACCTGGTTTAACGCATGGGTTGTGTCGGGGGCCGCGAAGAAAATGGGCATTCTTCTTTTTAGCAACACACTGCAAACTTTTGGGATGGTTTTGATATCGCTTCTTGGCGGTGAAATTCTGGGCCTTATGCTTGGGATTGGGCTTATTTTGGTAAGACCGGGCGGGCTTAAAGAGAATCAGCGGCTTTACTCGGTTCTAAGCTGGTTCGTTAACATAGGGCGCTCCATCCCATTCATAATATTGTTGGTTACCATAATGCCTTTTACCCGGCTTCTGACGGGTACCTCCATAGGTCCCGTGGCCGCCATTGTTCCTCTTACCGTGTCGGCAATTCCGTTTGTGGCGAGGCTTACCGAGATCGCCATGCTGGAAATAGAGCCGGGCGTTATCGAGGCTTGTGTTTCTATGGGTGCTTCCTGGCAACAAATCGTAAAATACGTTCTTGTGCCCGAAGCTTTGCCTTCACTGGTGGCAGGTGCTGCCACCACTGCGGTAAATTTGGTAGGGTATTCGGCTATGGCCGGTGCTATAGGAGGAGGTGGTTTGGGGGATCTCGCCATTAGGTATGGCTATCAGCGTTGGCAAACCGACGTAATGCTTTGTGCATTGGTCATCCTTGTTGGCATGGTCCAGGGCATGCAATTCATAGGCGATCGTGTGGCATTAAAATTCAGGCGGCGTTAGCCTGCTTTGATGTTTATGATGGGAGGAAAGAACAATTGACCGGAGGAAGAAATCGTGTCGTCTTAGGGATTATCCTGGTTTTTCTGCTTTCCCTAACTGTTTTCAGCGGGTGCGGTAAAAAGGCTGTCAAAATAGGCGCCACATCAGTCCCCCACGCGGAGATTCTCGAGTTCGTTAAACCACTACTGGAAAAGGAAGGTATCGAACTGGAGATTTTGGAATTTAATGATTATGTCCAACCCAATATACAGTTGGCCGAAAACCAGCTTAAAGCCAACTTCTTTCAGCATATTCCTTACCTTGAAGAGTTCGCTGCTGAAAGAAACCTGGCGATTACCTGGGTAGCCAAGATTCACATAGAGCCCATGGGAATCTACCCAGGCAAAGTGAAAAACTTGGAAGATCTCAAATCAGGCGATCAGGTTGGTATTCCAAACGACTCGACCAACGGCGGAAGGGCCCTTATGCTTTTGGAAAGGGCCGGCCTCATAAAGCTTGAGGACGGTGTCGGCGTAGCGGCGACTGTTTTGGATATAGCCGAGAATCCAAAGGATCTTAAAGTCGTTGAGCTGAACGCCGAGATATTGCCAAGGTCCAGGGATGATCTGGCCGTTGCAGTAATAAATGGCAACTTCGCGATTCAGGCCGGTCTTTCGCCTCTAGAAGATACGTTGTTTATTGAGGACAGCGAATCTCCCTACGTCAACGTGTTGGCCATCCGGGAAGGTGAAGAAGACGATCCCGTAATTAAGAAACTGGTCAAGGTTCTTACCAGCGAAGATGTTAGGCAGTTCATTTTGGATAAATACCAAGGCGGTGTTGTACCTGCTTTCTAAAAGGCGGGATTGGCGCAAAGCGTTTTGTTGAAACTGGCTGTTGGACGGCAAGGTAGTGAAAACCACGGCTACCTTGCCGTTTTTGTACAACTAACATACGAAGGTTCAACCTTACCCAACTGGGGGGAAAGTTGTGCGTATATACAATTCTGTACTAGACGTAATCGGAAATACAGCCACTGTAAGACTGAATAAATTGGTTGGAGCAGACAGCGCTGAAGTTTTAGTAAAATTGGAGTATTTGAATCCCGGGGGTAGCATCAAAGCAAGGCCTGCCTACAGAATTGTGAGCGAAGCCGAAGGAAAAGGCCTTCTGGAGCCGGGATCGGTTATAGTCGAAGCGAGCAGCGGAAACCAGGGAATTTCCTTAGCCATGGTGGGCGCCGTGAAAGGCTACAAAGTGGTTGTGTTTATGCCCGAGAGCATGAGCGCGGAAAGAAGAAAAATGCTCAAAGCCTATGGGGCTGAAGTCAAGCTTACCCCCCTTGGGAAGACAATGGAAGAAACCCTCGAAATATGCATAGATGCATCAGAAGATTACGCCGGGAAAACACCGGGCGCGTTTCGAGCCTGTCAATTTGAGAACCCGGCCAATGTAGCGGCCCACGAAACCGGAACAGCTTCCGAGATTTTTGAACAAACCCAAGGAGTGCTAGACGTGTTTGTGGGTAGTATTGGAACAGGCGGTACTGTAACCGGCGTTGGCAAGCTACTCAAAAATCGGGTTCCCGGGGTACTAGTTGTCGCCGCCGAGCCGGCCAACGCGTCGGTTATGGCCGGTTGTGCCGGGGATTTTCACGCACAGGAGGGTATAGGCGACGGGATTTTGCCCCCCATCCTGGATAAGTCGGTAATAGACAGGTCCATTTTGGTGACCGATGATGAAGCCTGCGCCACGGCCAGGCGTTTGGCAAGGGAAGAAGGTATCTTTTCAGGCGTTTCCGGCGGAACAAATGTATTCGCCGCTTTACAGGTGGCGAGAGAACTTGGGCCAACCAAAAGGGTTGTCACCATAATTCCTGACGGCGGTGAAAAATACCTAAGCACCCGTCTCTTTAATGACGGTGGCTAGATACGACGTCGCTCATACTGTATAAGCCGGGTTTTTGCGTCGCAATAAAGCTTGCCGCGCTTACTGCCCCATAGGCGAACACGTCCCTGGAAAGGGCAGAGTGTTTTATCTCAAGCACTTCGCCTTGGCCCAAAAACATGACGTCATGCTCGCCCACTACCGCTCCGCCCCGGACCGAGTGAATCCCCAGTTCGGCTAGGTGTCTTTTGTCAGTCTTGGAATGCCTTCCATAGGTGTACTCCACAGGGTTGTTTGTTCCTGTGTCCATTGAAAGTTGTTTCTTTATGGCGTCAGCGATGAGTAGCGCGGTTCCGCTAGGTGAATCTAGTTTTTGGTTGTGGTGTTTTTCCACGATTTCTATGTCGAAATTTCCGTAAAGCGCGGAAGCGGCTTGAGCCGCAAGGGTCAAAAGCAAATTGATGCCCAATGACATGTTGGCTGAATGCAGTATTGGCACCAATTTTGATGCCTTTGTCATGTTCTCAATTTCACCGTCTTCAAATCCCGTCGTGCATATAACAAGCGGCACATTGTTTGCCAATCCGTACGCGAGCAAAGAATCCAGGCACGAGTGGTGTGAAAAATCTATGAGCACATCAGGGGCCTCTTTTATGCCCACAAGAGACCTGTATACAGGATATGAATGGCGTTGCTCGGGGTTTTTGTCCACCCCGCACACGATCTCCATATTGGGCCGGGAAGATATGATCTTAGTCATGACTTGCCCCATTTTTCCATTGCACCCGTGTAATATTACTTTCATGCCTTTACCCCCTGGGTTAGTTGGCGGCGCCGGCAAAGGTGTACAAGCCTATGCCTACGGCCACCGCTAAATTTAAAGAATCCACATCCCCGCTATGGGGGATAACGACAGGCGTCCCCATCCTAGAATATTCCTGCGGCAACCCGCTAGACTCGTTTCCAAATATTAGTGAGTAAGGGCAGCGTTTATGTTTAAGCGCTTTGTCAAGATGCACACTGTCTTTCCCCAGCATAAAGGCGTACATTTGCCTGTCGTGGCGGTTTTTGTACGCATCAAAAGAATCAAAGTATTGGATTTCAAGTTTGAACACGGCGCCCATTGAGGCACGAATAGTTCTGGGGTCGAAAACATCCGCCCCAGGACGGATTATTGCCAAGTCTCGCATTCCGAAAGCTAGCATGGTACGGGTTACAGTTCCTAGGTTCCCGGCATCGCCCGGGTTAACCAAAACCAAATGGTTGTTTTGCGGTTTAAGGCACATTTCATATTTAGAGAACACCCCAATGGCAAGACAGTTTCCTTTCTTTGAAAGAGTTATCACCTCCGAATTGTTCAGCCGCAGCGGTTTCCCCAAATGTTTGCAGGCAGCCCTAATTTTTTCGGCGCCTTTATTTTGGGCGGAAGAAGGGCTCAGAATCACTTCCCTAAGCACATTTGGGCGGGCATCCAAAAGCTCAAGAGTGGGAAACACTCCTAAAGCGTAAGAATAGTCGAACCCCTTTTTATAAGCTCTAACTCTCATAAGCACCCCTAGTAATTGATATTCTACAGGCAAACACGTTTTCCAACAAAGGGGGATGCGAATGCTTATGTTGGAACGCGGCGAGATTGCATTATACTTACGTTACCGGACAAATATTTGGGGGTTTGAATAGTGAAGATACTGTCCACCAGGCCGTGGGAGATGTGGGAAAAAGACCTTATTTCCAAGGCTACCGCAAAACCTGTTTTCTTACAGCCAAACGGGAAGCCCGGGCAAACCATGGAGGAACTCATTGCTGAAGCTGATGTATTGTACGGGTTCCCCGGGTTTTCCATGGGCGCAATTGTTCGCTCGCCTAACCTCAAGCTCGTGCATGTCGCTTCCACAGGGGTGGATACGCTTCTTACACCTGAATTTCGCGATTCAAAGGTTGCTTTAACCAATAGCAAAGGGGTTCACGCCGCGCCCGTGGCAGAGCACGCTGTAGCGCTTATGTTTTCTGTCGCTTATGGTATGCGCATTGCGGCTAAACACCAGGATGCCTGCCGGTGGTCTCCCAATCCCATTACGCGTTTGTACGGAAAAACCGCAGGTCTCCTAGGGTTGGGCGCTATTGGGCTAGAGATCGCCAAGAGGTGCAAGGCCTTGGACATGAGAGTGATTGGTATCAAGCGTACACCCAGTGGGGACATCCCTAACGTTGATCAAATCATGACCGGTGAAGACTTGCCCCAATTGTTGTCCGAAACAGACGTTCTTATGTGTTCACTCCCGTTAACCCCGGAAACACGTGGGTTCTTGTCGTTAAAGCGAATGAACATGATGAAATCGTCTTCTATAGTGGTCAACGTGGGCCGGGGCGCCGTAATCGGCGAAAGCGACTTGATATGCGCTCTAACCGAGGGAATTATAGCAGGGGCAGGGCTTGATGTTTTTGAAACCGAGCCATTACCTTCCGGCAGCCCATTGTGGCGCATGGATAATGTGGTTATCACACCTCATACGGCGGGTCCCGCTCCTGAGAATAAACGTAAATCCTTAGATATTCTCGTGGAGAACCTGCGGCGCATGGAAAAGGGCGAACCTTTTATAAACCTTGTGGATAAAAACCTTGGATACTGACTTACAGGGCAGCCCTAGGGTTGGCATCGATATTGTGCCCGTAAGCAGGATCCAGGGGAATATGGGGGCAGAACCTTTACGATACGCGGCACGTTTTCTCACAGAAAAGGAGTTCACATACTGCACAAGAGCCGCAGGCTCGTTGGATGCACAAAAGGTTGCGGGAAGAATTGCCGCTAAAGAAGCCGTTATGAAAGTGCTTGGAGACGGGTGGCCCCGGGTCCCGTGGGTGGATATAGAAGTGCTGCCCGGCTGCAAAAAGCGCCCATCTGTAAAGCTTTACGGCAATGCTTACGCCATTTCCATATCTATGGGACTTACGGCCATTGATGTTTCCATATCCCACGACGGGGGCTTTGCCATAGCGGCTGCGGTGGGCGTTTTCGGTAGGAAGGTGGAATAATGCTTCAATTAGTTGTCGCCGATAAAATGAGGGAGCTGGATAAAAAAGCTGTCGATTCCGGTATTCCCTCCCTTATTCTTATGGAAAATGCGGGACGCGGCCTGGCGTCGGCTGTACGCCGTTTTGTGGGAGATCTCGAGGCCAAAATAGGCATCATTTCAGGCCCTGGGCAAAACGGCGGGGATGGCTTTGTGGCCGCAAGGCACCTTTCATCTGAGGGGTTTCAGGTAAAAGTTTTGCTTTTGGGGAAAAAGCAAAAGCTTTCGGGCGAAGCAATGGCTAACTTGAACATGCTGGATATTTGCCCTGTTGAAGTGCGAATTGTTGAAGACTGCGACGTTCCAGAAGGGTTGGGTTGGCTGGAAGATTGCAGTCTAATAATCGACGCCATGCTCGGTACCGGGCTTTCGGGCGCGCCACGTTTTCCTTTTGATGCAGCCATTGGGTGGGTTAATACCCGCCATGTGCCGGTAGTTTCTTGCGATTTGCCTTCGGGGCTTTGTGCCGATACCGGATTTTTGTTCACTCCTTCTGTAAAGGCCGATCTTTGTGTCACCATGGGGCTACCCAAACTGGGTATGTACTCGTACCCGGGGCGTTCGCAATGCGGCGACATAGTTGTGGAACCGCTTTCTTTGTCTAGGGATTTTTTCAAAAATGCTTCCCCTTATGGGGCTGTGTTCGCTGAAGACGTCAAAAAAGTGATGCCCAAAAGAACCCCGGAGCATCACAAAGGCATGTCTGGGCATGTGCTTGTGGTGGCCGGCTCAATGGGTATGGCGGGGGCTGCGGGCTTAGCGGCAAAAGCGGCTCTCAGGGCGGGCGCCGGTACCTGCACCCTTATTTGTCCGGGCGAAGTGTATGAAGTGTGCGCCTCCTGGGCCCCGGAAATTATGGTGGTGCCTGGCAACCGGCACAGTGCATTTGACGCGGATGGGGACTTGTCCATTGTGAAGCAATATTCCCAAGGCGCTTCGGCCTTGGTTTTGGGGCCGGGACTTGGAAGGGGCCCCGTGCAGACCCGGTTTGTGGCAAAGATTATAGAGTGTCTTCAAATACCTTGCGTGCTTGATGCCGACGGGCTTTTTGCTTTGTCCCAACTTGGCGGGCTGAAATATCTTTCCAAGAGCCGGGGCAAATATATCCTGACGCCTCATCCCAAAGAGCTGGCGAACCTCATGGGTTTGCGGGTTTTGGACATCGGTAAAGACAGGCCGGGGCACGCTTTGGAAGCCGCAAAACAAGCAGATAATGTAGTGTGTTTGAAGGGAGCAGGAACCATAGTGGCGAACTATAGGGGCGAGGCATTTGTCAACACGTCGGGCGGGCCCGCTATGGCTACTGCCGGGTCGGGGGACGTGCTGTCCGGCGTAATCGGGGCGCTTTTGGCCCAAGGGTTATTCCCTTTTGAAGCGTCTTGGGCGGGAGTGTTCTGGCATGGACTGGCGGGGGATGTCGCCGCCGGAAAACTGGGATCTTGCGGTATGCTTGCAGGGGACATAATTGAATGTCTGCCTCATGCGCGCCAACTGATCACCGGGAGGTGAAAGGCCCGAAGCCGGGTCTGTGTCTGTGAGCAGAATGAAAAGAATCGTTGTGGGATTTCCCGAGGATGTGTTGGCGGATATCGATGATCTTTTATCTGACAACAATCAAAAACGGTCGGACATAATACGAAAAGCCTGCACCTTTTATATCCAAGAAAAAAGAAAGGCGCTCCTTAGGGAAAAATTAAAAGTGGGCTATCAAGAGATGGCCGAGATAAATAGGTTGTTGGCCGAAGAAACGGCCAATGATTTTGATTTTCACGACGATTTTCAGGATGCGGATATAAGCTACGGGTGGAGGAAGGTCTGATTGGACCCAACTAGGGGCGACATCTATTTTGCCGAACTGAGTCCTGTGGTTGGGTCTGAACAAGGCGGTTTCAGGCCGGTTCTCATTATCCAAAACGATATCGGCAACAAATACAGCCCCACGGTTATTGTATCTGCCATAACTTCCAAGATTATCAAGGCTCGAATTCCTACTCATGTGGAGCTTTCTGCCGGTGTATCCGGGTTGGACAAAGATTCGGTAGTATTATTGGAGCAAATTCGAACTATAGACAAAAGACGCTTAAAACGTAAAATCGCGAAACTTGATGAAGATGTCATGAAACAAATTGACGAAGCCCTGGCTATTTCCTGTGGCCTGAGGCCCGTATAAAGATAGTAGTCAGTGAATGGGGAGAGAGATTTGAAACCGGATAATTATGGTTTGCCCACAGTGAAACTAACCCAAACCCCCACGATGCTTGAAGAGGCGCCGCGTTTTGCCGCCTTGTTGGGGGGCCCTAGAATTTTTATAAAACGTGACGACACTACCAGCCTTGCCATGGGGGGCAACAAAGCCAGGAAGCTGGAGTTTCTCATGGGAGACGCTGTGTCTTTAGGGTGTGATTATGTAATTACCTGCGGTGGCCCTCAGTCCAACCACGCAAGGCTTACGGCGGCGGCCGCCAGAAAATGCGGCATGCAACCGGTGCTTGTTCTAGATGGCGAAGACCCGGGCCATAGAATGGGTAATTTGCTTTTGGATACACTTTTAGGCGCCGAACTGGTGTTCACAGGCGACAGGCCCGCGATGGCTGTTATGGAAGAAGTAAAGGCGCGCCTGGAGGGTGTTGGGCGCCGTCCTTATGTTATTCCTTTGGGCGGGTCTAACGCTTTGGGTACCCTTGGCTATGTAAAATGCGCGTACGAGATTATTGAAACCTTCGGTGAAATGGATATCGATCCGAGGACGGTTTATGTCGCGGCGGGCTCCATGGGGACTTACGCGGGACTACTTTTAGGGAAGTTACTGGCTTCCGCTGAATTTGACGTCGTTGGCGTCGGAGTAAGTCCCGATGAGGAATCCAAAGCGTCCAGAAGCGTTGAACTTGTACTGGCCGCGCAAGCTTTTACTGGAGGCCCCACTATCGCAGAAGATGATGTCAGGCCACATATCAAGGTTCTGGGCGGTTTTGTGGGCCAGGGTTACGGGATTCCTACAAAGGCATGCCTCGAAGCAGTTCATCTTTTGGCAGAGACAGAAGGGATTTTGGCAGACCCTGTTTATACCGGAAAGGCGCTTTCCGCATTGGTCTCCCACATAAGGCAGGGTGTTTACACACAACATGATGCCGTTGTGTTCCTTCATACAGGCGGGGCTCCCGCCGATTTTGCCTACAGCGAAGCTTTCATAAAATGAACCGTTGGGAACGAGGAGGCTACAAAATGAGGCCGACTATTGGCATAACCGCGAGTTTTGATGAGGAGAAGGGTATAGCGACTTGCTCAAAAACTTATACCGACTCAATTCTGGAAGCCGGGGGCAAGCCCCTGCTTATACCCATAATGCCCGACGAAGTGGCCGAAGAAATGTTGTCTGTTGTGGATGGCTTGGTTTTTCCCGGCGGAGTCGATGTGGACCCTTTGCGGTATGGGGAGAGACCCCATGCTCAATTGGGAAGAATTGACCCCACTTTGGACGCTTTGGAATTGGGGCTGGCACAAAAGGCTTTGGCCATGAACGTACCCATGCTTGGGATTTGCAGAGGGTGTCAGTTGATAACGGTTGCTGCCGGGGGCAGTTTGGTGCAAGACATCCCCACCCAGATTGGGGGCGCTTTGAAACATAGACAGTTGGCGCCCAGGTGGCACGGTACTCACGAGGTAATACTCGACGAAGACTCTCTCGCGGCTCGCATTTTTGGCGGAAGGCGGCTTACCGCCAACTCATTCCACCATCAAAGCGTAAAAAGCCCCGGCGAAACTTTCGTGGTCTCGGGCCGGGCAGTGGACGGTGTGGTTGAAGCACTGGAGTCCAGAAAAGGTTTTAGGTTTTTGGTGCAATGGCATCCCGAGGCTATGTGGGAGAGAAATAAGATGTTTTTGAAGCCCTTCAAGGCCCTTTGTCTGGCAGCCTCGGGTAAGGACCCCGCTTAATGACGGAAATCCATGGCAAAGCCGGGTTAAGGGCTAGGGGGCTTGGCATAAAGGTGGGGGATTTGGAACCGGGG
>CAYPVF010000010.1:1716-3171 GCA_964414105.1 uncultured Eubacteriales bacterium | reverse complement strand
AGATATTCCTGGGGTGTGCGTGGGGCAGTGTACTCTTGTGCAAGGGGAGGGGCTTTTACAACCCGGGGCCGGCCCCGTACGAACCGGGGTTACTTCGATTTTGCCGCATCCACGTAATTTGTTCAGGGAAAAAGTTCGCGCCGCCATCCATGTGATTAACGGATTCGGAAAGGCCACTGGAATTGCCCAAATCAGGGAGCTCGGTGTCTTGGAAACCCCCATCGTTTTAACTAACACTTTGTCGGTTGGTGTCGCTTGGGACGCCGTGTGCCGGTACATGCTCCGGGGCGATTCGGCCATAGGCGTAAGAACAGGCACTGTTAACCCTGTTGTGGCTGAGTGCAACGATGGCTATTTGAACGACATACGGGGCGGGCATGTTACGAAAGAACATGTCTTTAGATCCCTGCAATCCGCCGTCGGCGGGCCTGTGGAAGAGGGAAACGCAGGCGCCGGTACTGGTATGTGTTGCCTAGGTTATAAAGGCGGCATAGGCACCTCCTCCAGAAAGCTTAAGGGTAGGTCGGAACACTGCCATTTGGGTGCGTTAGTGTTGTCAAACTTCGGAAGCATGGGCGATTTGACGATGCTTGGGGTACCCGTGGGGAAGATTCTCGGTTCGGAGGAATCGGGACCCCAACCTCCCCCCGGCTCGGTAGTGGTGGTGATAGCCACCGACGCGCCTTTCCATGAACGTCAGCTTACGCGCATTGCCAAAAGGTGCCAAGCCGGTCTTGCCCGGGCAGGTTCCTTTTTCCACAATGGAAGCGGCGATTTTGTAATAGCTTTTTCCACCGAAAACCGCGTATTACATGAGGCTGATAATTACGATACTGTGAACTTCTTGCGAGATGACGGTGAGGAAATGGCTTCGGCTTTCAGGGCGGCCGTGGAAACAACTGAAGAAGCCGTTTACAATTCGCTAGTCTCAGCCAAGACCATGGTGGGCCGGGATGGGCACATTCGGTATGGATTGCCTACCCAACGAGTGGTGGAAATTCTTCGTAAAACTGGGGCTGTGTAGCAGGTCCTTTTGCGCGGCAGGATAAATGCGACTTTCGTCGAATGTCGTACAGAAGTTACTATAAGTCTAAGTATGTAATAGTGGGGGACGATCATGGCAAACGCTGGGGATGGGCAAAAGGATTCGCGCCCTGGGTTCAAAAGGCCTTCGTATTTGGGCGGGATGGGGGGCCCCGGGAAAATTACCCAAGACAAGTCTGTTTCTTCCAATGAAGTGGAACCTAAGACTGGTGAAACAGAACACGCTGTGGAGGAAAAAGAAGATACCCAGCTATTTACGTGGCGGGTTTGGCTAATGCCGCGGCGCCCTTTAGTTTCGGCCGTTGTCATAGGGGTTTTGATTCTAAGTTTGGCATTTGCGTACTGGACATTCCCCCAGATAATTTTCATATTGGCTGTCGCTTTGATTTTACTTAACCGGCTTGCCGCCTA
>CAYPVF010000010.1:0-1706 GCA_964414105.1 uncultured Eubacteriales bacterium | reverse complement strand
GAAAGAACTGGCCCAGCCTGTTTGAGATCAGGGTTGTTTCCCGTAAACTACATTCTGACAGAAAAAACTGTGGGATACCGCACACTGCTAGCCCGGGACATAAGAGACTGGGCCAGATTTTTTACCTACCAAGAGTTTCCCGACGGCGTTCTTTTGGCGCACGATTCACGCAATATTCGCGGCCGCATGAAGGAAGGCCTGTTTTTATACTATGACACCGATAATTCCAGCAAAGACGAAATTTTAAAAGTGGTGAAGGCTAAACTTAGGCCCCCCGCGGAAGCAATTCAGCATGACAGCCAAGAAAAGCAGGAAAAAGGCGGTTTCAAATCCGCCCTTCGCCGTGTACGTGATTTAAAAAAGAAAACTTAATTTCGGTTAGGCCACATGGGGAGGCGATGTTCTATAATTGTTATCTAGTAAATGGAACTCAAAAATAGGTTCCATTGTTGTAAAATAGTCAATAGCCTGTCATATCTGTGTGAAGTAGAGGAGGTGCGGTCCTTTGTTGAAGTTTTCTGAACCTATCGATGAAAAA
Source organism: uncultured Eubacteriales bacterium (assembly GCA_964414105.1). GTDB lineage: Bacteria > Bacillota > Sulfobacillia > Fermentithermobacillales > Fermentithermobacillaceae > JAXGZG01. The sequence goes on along the minus strand of CAYPVF010000010.1, from coordinate 1,168 downwards.
AGGCGTGACGTGATTGTCGATGCCATAGCAAAAAAGGTGCAACAATACGGAATGCTGGTTCCCGCAATCTTTTTTTTGGAAATGAACAAACCTCTAAGCTATATAGGCGGCCAGGCAATGCATTTTTTCGCTCCTATAGCGGGCGTGTTGTTTTCCACCTTTGAGGATTATGCTTATTTCTTTGAAGACAGAAAGAACGTGGAATTACTAATCCAAAGACTGGAACAGTTGTCGGCTGAAGAAGAAGAAGCCAGCCGAAAGGCGAAAAAAGCCGAGAAAGCCAAAAAAGGCAGTCTTTTGGATGAAGCGGTCCAGCTTGAAAAAGAAACAAAGACACCCGAACAAGAAGGTAAAACTTTGGGTCCGGAATAAAGGGTTTTGAAGTCGCAATAGCGTATTTACCGTATTATCGGGATGTTTTGGCTTAGACATGAAGTGTAGTGGCAGTAAGGGAGGGGAAGAATTCGTGCCTGAAGAAAAAGTACCGTACAAGCTAGACCGCGAGATTAATTCGGTCTTGGCCACTGACTGCGGCTCTACCACGACGAAAGCAATCCTCATCGAAAAGGTGGGCGATGAATACCGTTTGATCGTTAGAGGAGAGGCCCCCACAACCGTTGAGGCGCCTTTCGAAGACGTTACCGCAGGCGCAAGAAACGCCATCCGTGAAGTGGAAGAACTTTCGGGAAAGACGTTCCTAGACGAAAAAGGAGTTATCACTCCCAGAAGGCCCGATGGAACGGGTGTGGACATGTATATGTCAACATCTTCAGCGGGCGGCGGCCTACAGATGATGGTCGCCGGCGTCGTCAAAACAATGACCGCCGAATCGGCAGCCAGGGCTGCTCTTGGCGCGGGCGCAATCGTTATGGACGTTATTTCGGTGGATGACGGCAGAAAGCCTCACGAAAAGATTCAAAGGATTCGGCACCTTCGCCCGGACATGATTCTTTTGTCGGGGGGAATAGACGGGGGAACTATCACCCACGTAGTAGAGATAGCAGAGCTGATTTCGGCTGCCGAGCCCAAACCCAGGCTTGGCATTGGCTATCAGCTTCCTGTAATCTACGCCGGTAATAAGGAAGCCAGGCCTCACATACTGTCGAGCTTGGAGAAAAAGGTCGACCTCCGGGTAGTGGACAATTTGCGGCCTGTTTTGGAAAGAGAA
>CAYPVF010000009.1:25336-27307 GCA_964414105.1 uncultured Eubacteriales bacterium | reverse complement strand
CACAAGAGATATTCCTCTCGAACAGTTGGTGGAGTTCGGCCGAATCATAGCGAGGGTGGCGGAGGAATCCCCCAGAAGGGTCGCGTTTGTGGCAAGCGCCGATCAAGCTCACACGCACCTGGAAGAAGGTCCGTATGGTTTCCATCCCGCCGCAAAGCAGTATGACCAAATGATTGTGGACGTCGTCCGGGAAGACAAACTGGCTTCGCTTCTCGATTTCGATATGGAGCTCGTTGGCGCGGCACAGCCCGACAGCTTGTGGCAGATGCTCATGCTTTACGGTGTAGGTCAGGTTGTACCTTTGAGAGGCGAATTCCTCGCGTACGGGCTGCCCACATATTTTGGAATGATGTGTGCTTCGTATGCTGTGGTCCGTTAATCCGACAGGTACGACGGGGCAGCCATGTTTTGCAATACGTCGGATAAACGACTAGACTGAATCGCCACATAAACGAAGGCGGGCGTTTGGAATGCACTACATATCCGTTGCGGAAGCCAGTAACAGGTGGGGCTTGTCACAAAGGCAAGTTCAAAGACTTTTGGCCAATTCCCGAATACCCGGCGCAAGGAAGTACGGAAAGTCGTGGATGATCCCCAAAAACGCGATGAAACCGGGCGATTTGCGCGGCGCAAAATATACACGCAGATGTAGGCTAGCCGCGGATCTGCGCGATGTCTTTGCGGCGTCAAGCTGTCCTATGCCCTCTTTAGACCCCGATTCCATTTTGGATACTTTGCGCGAGCCTAGGATTAAGCTCATCTACGAGTGCGAGATCGCGTATCTTCGCGGCGATTTTCAAAAAGTATTGGATCGCTTTGAACGAATTCAAGACGATGAGGCTGTCAAGCTGCGGGTCTGTCTGGTAGCCATCGTGGCGGCAATAAGCCTAGGGGATCACCGCGTTTACGACGACATCGACGCCTACCTTAAAGGCCATATACAAGCGGGTCATTGCAGGGTGGCGTCTATGATGGCGGAATTCGGGCTAGCCATAGCCGCTGTAAGCGCCGTCACACCTGAGATGGCTCCTGATTGGCTCAAAGAGGGTGAGTTTGGCGCTCTTCCCATGTCGGCGAGACTCAATTGCCTGTACCTGCGGGCCAAGTATTTCAACTGCATCGGTAAGTTCGATGTCATGCTGGCGGTGGCCCAGACCGCCCTGTCTTTTTACAAGACAGAGGAGGGGTTCGTATACCACGATATATATATGCGGCTCATGTGCGCAGTCGCCTACCGATACTTGGGTCAAGATGAACAAGCCAAACGCTGGCTTTTGGATGCTATGGCTCTTGCACTGCCCCACGGGTTCATCACTCCCTTTGCCGAGCTGGTGACCGCTTTGGGCGGTTTGGTTGAAGAGTGCCTTCATGAAAAATACCCCGCCTGCTGTGACGTCGTTGTGGAGCAGTGGAAGCGAACCTTCAAAAATTGGATCGCTTTCCACAATCGTTTTGCCCAGGACAACATCACTCTCATACTTTCTTTGCGCGAGCTGCATATCGCTTCCCTTGCGGTTCAGCACGTTCCTTACCGCGAGATCGCCAAAAGGTACGGTATTTCTTTGGGAAGGCTGAAAAATATCATGCAGGAGATTTATCAGAAATTGCAGGTGTGCAGCCGTGACGAGCTGGCGCAATTTATCTTTCCATAGGTTCAAGCCATCAATTAACCCGCTAATCACCTCACAAACCGTGACTTTTCATGCGCCAAAAGTAACTATCGTAAGAATCATTTTCCCGACATAATCATCACGAGGGTTGTAAATACAAAAAAACCCGGTAATCTGCGAGTCTGTTAACCCGGTAGGAACTGTTCTTCTCATCTGCCTGCGATTGTGTGGCTGCTGCGAGGCAAGAAATCTGGGGGTGGCAAGATGAACCGCAAGTACCTGAAAGCCATAAGTTTCGTGTTGCTTCTGTTTATGTTTACCTCAATTTTGTCCCGGGACAAAATTGAGGTAAACATAAACA
>CAYPVF010000009.1:20521-25326 GCA_964414105.1 uncultured Eubacteriales bacterium | reverse complement strand
TGGCCTACTACGCGGTAAGGCCTGAAGGCGGTCTTACCATATTCGGTAAAGACGGAAAACAGATTGCCGTCGACCAGTCGTGGGAAGATGCTTTTCCGTACGGGACCTTCGCCTTTTCCCAAAGCGAAATTTCCCTCAATGAGGGGGGCCTACCGGTTCCGATAACTGTTTATCGCCTGGGCGGAACTACAGGTCGAGCCACGGCGCAAGTCGTCTACTCGCCTGCCTACGCCAAACTAAGCGAGACAGAATACACCTACACTACGGCAGCCGGGAAAAATAACATAGTGATACAGGTCGAGGATCCTTTACCCATCGCTAAGTACCAGCCTTTGGGCAAAGACCCGGAACCCGCGGTTCCGGAAATCCCCATCACGGTCATTATCACAGATAACGAAGACGGCTCGTACACCCTTTCGCCGGACGCGGAAGGGGCGGAAGCTTACTTCTGGTACGTCTGGGACAACGGCAACTGGGATATTGTGAAAGGCGCCGCAGAACGCGAGTTGGTCGTCGATTCCCAGTACCAACCGGGAGATAATTACGATTACATGTGCGTCTGTGTCGTGGCCGGGCAAGCTTACGGTTCAAACAGCGCAATGGGCGACGTGTACATTCAAAACGAAGAGGATTTGGGCGAATACATAAGCGAAGACGGCTACGCCGAACTCCTTTCCCAAACGCCTGAACAGACTTTCAGCGTTTTGCCCATGGATTCACCCGATGAGTTTTCAGCTTATGTGTTTGACGTCACCTTTGCCGACGGAGAGTGGGCCAAAGAGATAATCGTTACGGCTCCCGACAACGGGGCGTGCGAACCCGATAAGTTTGGCACGTTCACCATAGTCGGCTGTCTGGGTGGGTCATTGTACGACGCGGCCAACACTTTGGCACTGCAGATAATTGAATCCGACGCGCCGGGCACTACCGAGATCGGGTTCCTAGAACCGTATATCCGTGTGGACAAAGCCACCGGTACTGCCACTATCACCATAAAGCGCACGGGCGATACCTCATGCCCCGTTTCATTTGACTGGACGACGGCCGATGGAACGGCCTTTGCCGGACAGGATTACGTGGGCGCCCGGGGCACCTTGGTTTTTTACGCGGACTTCGACGAAGCAGACATAGAAATAACGTTAATCGATGACGGCACGGTTTCAGTTGACGATAGCTATTTCGTAATAGAGCTTTCGAACCTTCTTGGGGGAGGCGACGGCCTTGCGTCCTTTGCCCACGAAGCATCTGTCGTTGTAGTTTATAATAGCGGGCAAGGCTTGACCGAGTCTGAACCTTCCGCCGGAGCCAACGCCGGCGATGCCGCACTTCTCGACGCCGAATCAGTGGATGTGTCGGGAAGCGTCCGTGAGCAGGAAATAGGGCTTTTGGGGCCCGAGTTGGTTGCGGTGGGTACTCAGACCCCGCGGGAAACTCCGTCGGCAGGGCTATTGGGCACAATCACTCAAAATGGTGATGAAGGCGGCTTGGCGCCCCTTTCACACCTTTCCGCGCTTTTGACGTTCACTAGGAACGGCGTACAAGACTACAACTCCAAGTATTGGAGAGACTGGCTGGCTCAAGACGACCCTTACAACCATCTTTCGGGGTATGACATTAACGGTCTTGGCCGCACTGGGTGGAACTCCTATCAAGGGCCGGCTCCCAAAGCAATTGAGGGGACGCAAACCTACGGTCTTTATTCGCAGGTGGAGGCGCTGTCGGAACTCCTAATCGGAAATATGACCAAGCTATATAGCGAATTTAAGTACGATTTCAGAGGCCAGCACCGCATGAATTATGGGAAGGACTACATCTTGTGGCCCAAAATGGAGAGCTGGTTTCCAAGCTTCACAACTTCTTTATACAGTACCGACACGGAATACGCGCTCGACAATATGAACCACTATTACAACATGAAGCGCGACGACAATTATTACGGCACAGTCCAGTTGGATATGCAGAGCCAATACCCCCACGGAAGCTTCTGGCTGCAGCTGTACGAGTTCGGCTGCAAGGGGTATAAACCTGCCAAATCAGGCACGACTTACAACACCGACGGGTACGCTGAAGCGTCCCTAAAATATCTGGCGTTAAAACGCAGGCCGCTTACGGGGTTCCTGTGCCTGCGGGTATACACGGCCAATGATGAAGATGTGGTGTACGAAAATGGCTTGCCAACCAATGTTACTGTGGTGCCCGCCAATTCTTCGCTGTACGCCGGCCTAAAGCCCACGGTGAGTATTAAAGAAGGGCAGGGTGGTGTGAACACCGGCGGAAAATTGTACGTGGGGTCTACCCTTCAGGTGAGCACCCAAGGAAGCGCCAGCTTCAAACATGCCGAGACAGCGGGTTTGGGATCAAGTGTTTACCTCACAAGGATGGATCTGGACGGCGCCGAGACCGTAGTCGTCCAGGGCAGCGGGAGTGACGCCAACACCCGCGAACTCAAGCTTTTTTGGGACAACATTAACACCGCGGATTTGGGCGGCATCTATGTCATCAACGTGGTGCTCGACCGAACACAGGACATCGTGCTGGAGGTACAGCCGTCTGTGCCCCGTTTGGACGACGGAATATCCATAGACTCCGACAGGATCCCCGAAGCATACTCAATGTTCAAAGAGAGCTGCGATTCCACAGGGGTAGCTATACAGCGAGCTATCATCACTGATGTGGAGAATACGATCGGGAGCACCCCGGATTACGTGCAATCCGTAAAGTTCGAGGGCTACAGCCAGAACATCCCTCTCAAGCCGGTGAACCAGATAGAGCGGACAGGCACAGAAGTCGTTCTGGCAAGAGGGGTAAGAAACCTCTACTCGGTAAATTTCAATCTTTCACCTGACGATATTATCTTGTTTGACGGTGTCGCCTATAAGGGGAACGAGACTATACAAATCCCCCTATCTGCCCTTTCCCGGTCCACACTGTCATTCAAGTACTATAACAAGGATTATCTGACATCCCAGAGCGTGATGACCGCCGGTATATCCGATATATGCGTGTATTTGGACGCAAACGGTAACGGTAAGCTGGATGGGTACTTCGACGACGAACTGAAAGTGTTCATCGTTGACAATACCAAAGACCAAAAGATCGGATACTTTAAGCCCGGAAGTTACGAAGAATCCATGTTTGCCCCCGCCCCGGTGTATGATTCATCCGGGAAAATCGTGGGGTATCAAGAGCATTTCTTGGGCATCGAGTATACCATGGTGCCCCGTTGTCTCGTGGTGCCTTCAGGTGGATCTGAGGCAGACAGAGCCCAGATATTGACCGCCCTTACCACGGGAGCCGCTGATTCGCAGTCGCTCTCAAAGGAGCAGAGAGATTACCGTTATGTGAAAAGCGGCGAGCTTACGTTCAAAGAAGGCAGCGGTGCGAACGAAACAACTCACGCGGAACCTTATTCCGCTGACAATCACCTCATGTACGGCGCCGAGGCTGAAGCCCTCAGCATGGTGTCCTTCAGCGCGGGGGGCGACTACAATCCGCCCAAGCGCTCGGCGGATCCCGAAGCGCCCCACTATTCTTGGAATCCCGATTTTCGGGGAAATCTCATGTACGATTTCGAGAACCCCGAACCCGTGACGATTCCCGAGCATGTATCCGGCTCCAACGTGCAGATCGCCAAGATGCTGTCCGCCCAAGGCACCGAAAACGGGGTAGAGTACACCTATGAGAACGGCGGTTTGGCCCGGCTTAACGGTTACCTGGGTTCCCTCACAGGGCTGGACACTTTCGCAGTGGCGGTGCAGCAGCAACCCGTAGACACCGCGGGCGCTCTCATGGATACCGCCGCGCTTATGGCGGCCAAAAAGACTCCCGCGCCGGAATCTTTTGAAAGATCCGGAATAAACCTGTTCCCCAACGGCGACTACCTATCCCAGATGAGTCCCGGCGACGCTACGCCCGATTCAGGAGGAGGCTCCAACGACAAGGGGGACTACGGTGAATTCGGCATAGACTCAGGCATTGAACTGCCGAGTATCGAGATCGGTTTGTCAGACTATCTGACCATTATCATAGACGGTACCGACATAGGTTTCGCCATCGGGATACCGCTTGGCGGATTCGAGCGCAAGTCACAAAGCGGTTTCACCGAGGATGAAATCAAGAATCCCAAGACGGCAAATGAAGAGAACGTGGAAAAGTTCAGGAACTTCTTCACCGGAAAATGGGGCTCGTTACTGTCCGACGATTCCTTTAACGCGGCCCGGGAGGAGAAAGCGCGCCCAAGCGGACCGGAGAAGGATGGGCAGAAGCAGATAGATCCGGGCAAGATGTCGTCGTCCAGTTTCTCTGTGAACTTCTCAATGGCTTTGGGCTTTACTTTCAGCTACAGCCAGATAACAAATAGGTTTTACTTTTCCAAGTTTGCCATAAGCGTAGCGGCTGCCTTGGAATACAGGTACCAATACCGGTTCACCCCTGTGCCTGTGATATATGTCTATATCAAGGCCGGGGTCACTCTTGAGATTTCCACAGGCCTCAAAGTGGTCCACAGCGTTATCGAGGATAAGGCCGGAAAGCTTACGCTGGACGATTTCACTACGGATTCGGGCACAAGGCCGAAGGGTAATTGGCAAAAACTGACCTCGTCGAAGATAGCCGGCACATTAGGAAAGACACTGGAATTCGATGCTTTGTCCAAGATTTATAACGTGTACTTTGACGGAAAGATATTGGTCGAGATCTGGGACGGGGAAGCCAATGACGGAGCCGGCGGCTGGGGCTCGGGAGGGTTCATCAACTCAAAAGATGCCGGAACCCCCGTAATGATTCAGCTCGCCAATCAAACAGAC
>CAYPVF010000009.1:0-20511 GCA_964414105.1 uncultured Eubacteriales bacterium | reverse complement strand
CCGGTCAGGTTTACCTCAGCCCAGGAGAACACCAGGATAACCGCAATCATTCCCATCGCCAAAGCCCAGTCCGACACCTATTGGAATGGCATGCGGATAGCTCCTTCGGCGTTTGTCGAAGTGGGAGCAGGCATAGGTGTCGAGTTGTTGAAATTCGAACTGTTCGCCAAGTTGGCGCTATCCATGGCCATGAGCTTTGGCGAATATGATGAGGCGGAGGCGCGATATAGGCCTTTCACCTTCGACGAATTCCAGATGACTCTGGGGATAGGTTTCAGGGTCGTCTTAGTTTTCTTCAACATCGAGAAAGAGGCCATCCAATACATCCTGAATTACGCCCGCGGCCGCGATAGCGGCGGTGAGACGCCTTGGATGCACGGTTATTCGTCACTGGGCGTCTTCGGGCAGATGTATCCCTTGGAAGACAGCGATAGCACACCGGTTACGGTGGGACTTCCGGGAAGTAACTACGCCACACAGAGGGTATATGGCCCCGCCGCTGAGGGCGATCTTGAGCCTTTGGCGTATGATTCCACAGGGGCGCCTTTCCAGATATCCGGCTACAATTCATCAGGCGACGCTTTCACCTTGGCGGACGGTCTCAGCACCGGCTACTCGTACCAGGTTGTGACTGCCGGGGGCGAAAACTATGTGTTCTATATGGTAAGCAGGCCTGATAATGAGATTTTCAGCACAGTAGACAGCTCCATGTTGGTGATGAGCAAGATAAAAGTTACCGACACCGGAGGCGCAAACTACGGATTAGTTCATCCGGAAACCGGGGTTGCCGGAGGCTTTATCCCCGTGGATATCGATGGTTCCGGCAATGATGATGGCACAGGCGACCTGGAATTCAAGGCATGGGTCGATGACACAGGCAAAATCAGGGTCATATGGACCGGTTACGCTTCCCAGACTATGGAACCGTCGGAACCGGACCGCGGTGTATACCCGGTGCCTGTGGGGACCGATGGTTCGACTGTGATGGATGCGGAGAACTATTCAGATACCGACCTGTTCCCGGCTCCCGGTGAGCCGACTTTAGTCACGGAGCCCGCCGCATCCTTGCCTAAGCCGGACGAAGTTACCCGGCCCTCAGGCGATGAGGTTTGGGCGGAGCCCAACGTAGAAGACTATTATACCGGCGAAGACGGGGCAGAAGAGCCCGTAGATCCATATACAGATCTGGATACGGCGAAACAGGCGTATCAAGATGCTGTTGAATTGTACCAGGCCTGGCAGGCGTATCGCGCCTACCTGGAAGCCCTTACGGATTGGGAAGAAAATACGGAAGCTTGGCTCCTATACAACGAATATTTGGTTGACAAGGCCGCCTATGACGCAGCCTACGGCGCCTACACGGCATGGAAGGATTACTTCCTACTGCTTAACGATTACGTGAGAACTTTGATGGCGGTTTCAGCCAAGAACACCGTTGTTAAAACATCGGTTTTTGACACAGACCAGCCGGGTTCGGGTTTTGCCCCGGCAACGGCTGTAGGCGGCGACCCATACCCAAGCGGCACAACCGGCCACGTTTTCCTGCCCGAGGGGACGGGAGACGGCAGCGTGCTGTTCTACGCATCGACTGTCCACTTCGGCGATGGCGGGGAAGCTGAGAATGCCAAGTACGAAGCGTACGTTCGGGGGCTTTACGGAGACGATAATTCTGCTTCGTACCGGAACGTGGGAGCGTTCTTGGTGGAATACCAAAAATCCCAAAACACTCTGTACGGGCAAAACAGTAACATCAACATTGTCGCTGAGGATATAGACGGTAACTTGGTGACCACTACTGTTTCACTCACCAACCAGGTTGCCCCGCGCAAACTGGAAAATTTGGAGATGACGGAAGCCGGCGGTGTTATATATCTGGCGTATACCACGGTGGAACAAGACTATATTACCGATTCGCCCGGCGAAGACGGCCAGCCTCAGGACATCCGCTATACCAGAAGGCTGTTCCTCCGCACGGTCAGCGTGGACCCGTCAACGGGGGTAGCCACATTTGGCGCACCGTATCTGCTTCGCACGCTCGTCAATTACGACAGGAGTAACGATGAGGACGGAGTCTATTCTTATAACACGAGGACCGAGACTTACCAAGATCCTTATTTTGCGAACCTACAGTTCCTCACAGCCGCCTTGGGCGACCTGGACGGCGTGATTGAAGATTTTGAGCCGCTTAACGCGGAAAATCAGACATTCCTGCTTTTTGAGATGAACGGGAACACCTACGTCATTCCCCAGACAGATCTTCACACCATAGCAGTAGGGGATGGGGGCGGCAGGCACTACGGGCGCATCATTCCGTTCTTCACCAAAGAGACATATCAATCCAAGTACAAAGATATTGAAGGCAATTACCTTGATGAGACGGCGAACACCACCGGGTACACAGATGTCACGATCGGCGCGGACAGCGACGGCAATATCGCAGCGGTTTATACAGCCATGGTCCCGGGCAGCACCAACAACGCCATCTACATTACCAAGTACTACACCTATCAAGAAGAAGTAGACGGCAGCATCGTGACCAGGGCGGGTTGGAGCCAAGGCCAGATATTGGCCATGAAGGACATGCAAGTGTACGAGGATTCGGTGACCTACGGGTGGGATTCGGCCACAATCGAAGCTTCCTACCTTAAGGGAATCACCCTAGATCCGGCGACAACCAAGGCTTCCCAGTTTAGGTTCGGAAACCTTCAGTTTGCCTTGGGTGCCCAAGGGGATGCCCTGGTTCTGGCGGAGGGCACCGAAACCAAGTTGATGAACAAAGTGTACACTCATTTTGAAACCCACGAAGAAATGACGTCCGTGGTGCCGGCGGGACCTTCGGATGTGGGCTTCTACGCAGTGGCCTTCGGCCAAGGCCAACAGGCTATTGGCAACTGCAATGTAAAGCTCACCCAAGGAGCCTTCAAGGCAGGTAAGTACCTGAAAACCAGCGTCTCCTTTGATAACGTAGGTGACACCCGCGTAAGGGGAAGCGAAGCCCAGCCCATCACCGTCGAGCTTATCCATAAGTTTGAGGGCGGTGAGGATGTGGTGGCCTCTTGGCAGGTAACACAAAGCATAGTGCCGGGCCAAAAGGTCAGCCTCACAGGTATTGCCGAAATGGCCAGGGACGCAAAAGACGGCGATTATTTCTACTTCACCATTTCGGAAGACCCCGACTATGCCGGTTTGGGTTCTTTTGGAGCAGGCGGTGGCATTGAATCTGACGGAAATGTGAGCGCCGGTAACGCTTTGGCGATAGGGCCTTTAGGGTCCCCTCCGGGCGGCGCCTTCTTTGCCCAATCGACGGTCACAAATGACATTGACTCACCCAATTACTCCATAGGGCGGTATTCGGTGAAAGACATGCCGGACCTGGGTTTCGAGTATATGAATATACAGAGCGTTGGCGTGACTCACGCGGGGGATACAGAGCTTACAGCCGAGTTTTATGTATCGAACCGCGGTACCGCCAAAGCTTACGGCGTGTTTGCTCAGTTCTCGTACCAAACGGGTGAGGACTCAAACGGCGATCCCACTTTTGCGGCTCTGGATCTGACAGGCAGCCATTTTGAGATTTTCAACCAGACGCTCATTCCCGATTTCGGGACGCTCGGGACGCCTGATCTTCAAAACGGTGTGCTTCGCCTGGTCAGCACGGAGGACCCAAGCGACGGCGACGATATAGACGTCGGGTTCGGACGGCAGGTTACCGGTACATTCTACGCGTCACCCGGTATGTACTACCTTGATCCGGCCACGGGCGCAAAGCTTCTAAAAGTGCGGGTTGAGGTGTTCTCGGATGCAGACTTCGTAAATCTCAGCTTAATGAGCGGCCTTTACACGGCTTCGGGTCCGGCCGGTCACTCTGAGTATTACTCCTTGGATAACGAAGACGAATCCAAGATGGGACACAAAACCTACTTCTCGTCGGCCCGTCAGATAGCTATTCCCATGGGCAACACGCTTCTTCTGCCCATATCCATCACAACCACCAGGGCGGAGGCCCCGGTAATTTCGGTGACCGAGCATCGCAACCACGATATCCAAGGCGACATACCCAACAGCTTGGGTGTACTTTATTACGATCCCGATATCCGCTGCGTTGTCATAGTACCGTCTTGTGAAGGCGATGGGGTTATCCGCGTTTCAGACACCATGACGGGGTATTCAACAGATATAGCCTTCACGGTGACAGAGGCCGGATTGGGCATCAACATCTATAACGATAACGACATGTTCACTTTCTTCAATAAAGATGGAAGCCGGTACGACCCGGACAAAACCGGTAACGACTGGGAGTTCATCCAGGCGCCCGAATGGGGCCTAAACGGGGAAGCTCCGTATCTCACAAATCTCGCCAAGGGCAAAAATGGAGCCTACCTCAAGTTCGATACTGTGGCGTCGGAAATTGACATCTACTTTGGCGGACAAATATCGGTGGACAGCAATTACCCGGGGTTCGGGCGTATTTCGAGTCTTACGTCCGCGGGCGGCAACGACCCCGCCGATTCACGAAAAGCGGCTTTCGGCGATAACAAAGACTTCTTCGCCCACACCGTGACAATCACGGTTACGTCACCCGGTCCGACCATATTGGATAGGTATGTAGAAACTTACGCAACCCCGGAACCGCCTAAACCGGCGGAAGACGCCGTATCGCCCCAGATATACTGGAGCCGCAGTTTCCCGGATATCGCGTCTATAGAGACCGGGGCCGAAACGGTGCAGATCACTTGCTACGCCATAGATGACAGCGGGCTCGCCTCCCTTACGCTCAACGGGGATGCGCCTGTTTTGACCAAGAGCGGTGATAACCGCCTCTGGCAGTTCACCTGGACAGTTTCAGAGAATGGGGCGTATTCGGTTCAAGCTAGGGATATCGCCGGAAACACCACGACCATCACGGTGAACGTTGGCTGGTTCAACGTACAGACAACTTCCGGCGCAGTCGCCACGGCGCCTGACCTTAACGCCGGGTTTGTCATCTATCCCCAAGGTTCGGGATCTTCGGTGCCTTGGGACGGCGCAGTGGTACCCAAAAACAGCGGAATCGAGCTGGAATACACTACCGACCCGGACGCTGTGGCGGAAATTGAAAGGTTCGTGTACACCTACGATGAAAGTGACCCAACGAAAATAGTATCGGCAGCTTTTACGGAAGCTTTGCCCGCCATTACCCAGAACGGGGTTTACCGAGTTACCGCAAAGCTTCCCGACGGCACTTGGGCCAGCCGGATATTGAATATGACGGGGGTCGACGCGTCTATTCCAGTGGTCAGTTTGGGTCAGTCTATCGTCACCCTTGACGGCCAAGAGGTTCCGGCTCTGTCGTATTCCGTGACCAAGGAGCAAGCCAGCGCTGCCGCCCTTTCAAGCGCGAGCATCAATGGCGCGGCTTTATCCGGAGTAAGTGGCCGAAGAATTGCGGGAACCTGGCTGCCTCCGGGCGGGAGGCTGTATAACGGCCAGTACGAACTTGTGGCTTATGACCAAGGCGGAAATATCGGCTACGCCACGGCTGTGGTTAGCGGCATCAAAGTTGACGGTAGGGGCGCCGTGTCCGTCTTTGGCGCTTACAGCCAAGAACTCGATAACGGCGTCATCACCATAGACCCGTCACGAGTTGTGGGCGGCAACTATGTCGCACTGCCGTCGCAGACCTGGTATTACGGTTCGTATGAATACGCTATGGTCCCTCTAGGCGACTCGTTTGTTCTGGAGGATACCGAAAACATGACCCACGAGGAACTGGCCGCCTATAACCAGGATATGGCCGATTACTTCTCGGCCCTTGGTTGGGAACATCTTGGATACGGTGCGGGTTCCCCCACCAACACTCCGGTGGCTGAGCTATCGGGTCTTGTGCCCGGGGACTACACGGTTTACATCCGTGACGAAGAAGACCCGGATACGCTGTCCTTGATGTATCGGGAGCAGGTCACGGTGGCCACAGAAACCATCAGCTTCGATTTGTCAGTGAGGGTCGCAAGTCATCATTCGGCGGTTGACGGGTCTATAGCGGTCTTGGCTTCCGGCGGTAAAGACGGCAACGACACCTATCAGTTTGCCATTCTGCCCATGTCTGATGAGATATTCGCACCTATTGATAGCTCTGACTTTATCTGGGTGAACGCTGACAATCCCGCCGTATCGCAGGCCTTGGCTACGTTTGGCGGGCTCAAAACGGGCACATACCAGGTAGCAGTACGAGGAATGTACGGTGTGACGTCAGAGGAACTAACCAATATTTGCGGGTTGTACGAGTTGATAGGGAACTCCCGGAAGGAACATGAAACGGCAGTTGTGCTCGGGGAGCAGCTTATAAACGCCAAGTCGGTTTACGATGCGGCGCTGGCAGCTTTTGAAGCCGACACTTCGGGGGATTCTGACGGCAACCTGGCGGCCGCTTTGGATTCGGCGGAATCGAGGCTGGTGGAGCTAATTAGGCGTGCCCTCATAAGCGACGAAACCATTGAAGCGGTTGTGGGGAATTTCCCATACGCCGTTATGGCTGTGGAAAACTTGACAGCCCAGATTCAGTCAGCCATAGCCGGGGCCGAGGCCGAACTGAACACACGGACAGAGGCCATCACTGCGGCGGTCGAAGCCGCATATGCCGATAATCCTGTCCTGTGGGAGAGCGCTTGCACCGAATCGGTGTTCGTGGGGTATCAGCCCAGTTACAGTACGGATCCGGCACTGAGCCTAAAGTACGATCAGGCGGGTCGGGCGTTGGTCACACTCACAGGCACGCCTCCGACGATTTCCGCGTCCCTGCAATCGACTATCGTGAAGGAGAACATGACTAGGGACGTTATCCTGACAGGCGGCGGGCTGACGGTCATAATACCCGCCGGGACGCTTCATTTTGGCTGCGATTTGAACGATTTGATACCGGACCTTGGCTGCCTTGAGGATGTTCGGAGCGGTATCTTGGATGGCGATGCACTGGTCGTGGTATATGTTGACGACGAAGGTCAAGAGCACCTTGTGCCTTGGTCACGGATTACCGGAACTGGCGCGACCTTTATCGCGGGGGCCACGGGTAAGTATAAGATCGTGAATAAGCAGAAATCTTTCAAAGACGTAGACAGACATTGGGCAGAGAACTACATCAAGTTCATCGCGGCTAGGGAACTTTTCCTGGGGACAGGTGAAGGCATGTTCTCTCCTGATATTCCAATGACAAGAGCCATGTTTGTTACAGTGCTAGGACGGCTCGCGGGCATCTCAGAAGCTCAATTCTCAGGGGAGGTATACGACGATGTACCGATAAATACTTGGTACAGCGCGTATGTAAAGTGGGCTTCGGAAAGCGGCGTGGTCGAAGGGTATGGCGACGGCAGGTTTGGCCCCGATGATTCCATCACACGGGAGCAGATGTGCGCCATGCTGGTGAGATATCTTGCGAATAACCAGTTCAGCTTGCCGGTGGATCAAGAAGCGCGGTTTGCGGACGCAGCTGAGATAAGCAAGTGGGCTTACGAGGCCGTAGCGTTTTGCCGGCGTGCGGGCCTGGTCGAAGGGATGGGACAAAACCGTTTCAACCCGTCGGGTATGGCGTCCCGAGCGCAGGTGGCCGCGATTTATATGCGCCTTATCCTGGCAGTTTTGGCAGGGTTCGGCTCCTAAGTTGAGCGTGTTTGCACAGTAGGGTTATCAGTGTACCGGGCGGCTTCGGCGGAAAGTTGTTCGGGCGCAACGGAGGGATATTATGAAGAAAGCCTTGTTCTCGGCGCTTCGCGCCACGCTCTGTGTATTTTTGGTGCTGGCGGTTGTCGCTCCGGCGTTCTTCGTATATCCCAAACCGGTTGCTGCCGCTTCTGAACCCGAAGCCACCCAATTGCCGGTGATCCCCGCCGCAAACGACGGTTCTGCTTCCACGGGGCGGTTGATTGTTCGGTTGAAAGATGGGGTAAAGGTACCCCGCGAAAGCGAGTCCCCGGGGCCTTCGCGTACACCCTTGGGCCTTTTGGCGGTTGCCAATGTGACTGCCATTCCGTATGCCCAAGGATATTTTCTTGCGGACGGTATAGACGAGATTGCGGAGCTTATTGCCGCGGGCCTTGTGGAGTACGCGGTACCCGATGCTGACTTGGAGCTTCTGGGGTCGGGCGGCGGTTTTCCTCCTGATGATCCGCGCCTTGGCGACCAATGGCATCTTGATCTAATCCAAGCGTCTCATGCTTGGGAAAAGGGTTTAACCGGACAGGGTGTCAAAGTAGCTGTCATCGACTCAGGTGTGTATCGGGATCACGAGGATTTTGACTATACAAAAATCAGCGGTTACAGCTTTCTTGGCCTGCCCGAGCATTCTCAATCTTACGATGACAGAACGGGGCACGGCACGTTTGTCACGGGGTTAGCCGCGGCGGAGATGGGAAATGGCAAAGGCATTGCCGGTATCGCCAGCGGTGCGGACATCCTTTCCTTAAGGTGCTTCAGCGATTCAGATGAAGGTGATTATAACGCCGGTAGCGGCACACTAGCGGCAGTTTTGAGCGCTATCGGTTACGCCATGGATCAGCATGTGGATGTAATAAACATGAGTTTTGGCGGGGCTAACGAGGCGGCCCTTCTTCCAATGAGAGAAAAACTTCAGGAGGCGGCCGATCAAGGGATTATCCTTGTGGCCGCGGCAGGCAATAGCGGAACTGCTGCCTTGGTCTACCCGGCCGCTTACGATTTCGTTATCGGAGTGGGAATGGTCGACAGCACAGGGACAGTGGATGTCAGGTCTCAACGAAATGAAAGCGTTTTCGTCACGGCCCCTGGAAGCGGTGTGCTTAGCTTGGGGTACTTGTCGCCCCAAGCTTACTCTTCAGGCACGGGCACTTCGTACGCGGCCCCCATGGTTTCGGCCATGGCCGCCATCGTCAAGCAGGCGAACCGCGCGATAGACAATGAAGGTTTCCAAGAACTCTTGCGGCTTTCAGCCGCTGACAAGGGCCCCGCGGGATATGACACGTCCTACGGCTGGGGATTGGTCAATATGGCCAACCTTGTGGATCTGTTGTCTCAGCCTTTCCGGATTACCTACGAATGCGGCGGCGGAAACCTGTCCGGCGAACCCGGCCTGGACTACATTGCCGATTACACTATCGATCAGGCTCATGCGGCCGAGTTGCCTTCACCCGAGCGCGAGGGGTTCTTCTTCGGAGGGTGGTTTGATAACCCCGCTTTTTCGGGAAGCCGGGTTGAATGTGTTCCTTCCGATTCTGTGGGAGATGTGGTTTTCTACGCAAAATGGATAGCGGAATCCGACATCGCCATGTCCGGCATTTCTGTTATGGGTATCCCCGCGGCAGTTTGTGAGGAAGACCCGACCGGGATGACTTACGTTGCCGAAATACCCAAAGGAACGAATCTTGATTCCTTGGCCGCCCACAATATCGTTGCCGTGCCCGCAAACGGGGCGCCCGTGGAGATTGCTCCGGTCCCGGAAAGTGGCGGCGCACGATGGACGGTATTCTTCAGCACTGTGTCGGGTGATCCCGTCACTTATGTTCTTGTAATCCAGGTGTCGGACAATGCGGCTCCTTGGGTCGCCGAATCCCAGGAAACGCAGTTCGGTTCGGCTATTCCCGCTTCTTATGACGGAAAAACCGAGGCGGTCCCGTATTCAGAGTCTGTTTTCGGTTGGTTTGAGGATGACGGGGATAAGGGCGACGGGGGCGACGGTTTCGGCGGTGCTACAGGTGGTGATGGCGCCGGCAGCGAGGGCGAAGAGCGCGGTGGAAGCCACGGTGCTGGTGGTTTTCTAACATACGAGGTTTCATCAAACTCAGGGTCTGGTTTGGCCGAGGTCGTTGGGGCTGATGTGGTATATACTGCCTCCGCCGCGGACGCGGACAGTACTGTGGTGATAGCCTTGTTCGCCTATGATGGCCAGTTCCGAAGCACAGGTGGAGTTACGGTTTCTATCGCTGTTGGCAGTATCCCTGTAAGCGACTCGGCCATTTGGCCTGTATCAGCTGTCTTTCACAAGCAAACGGGCGCGCATCTGGGAATACCCGTTACTTTAAAGCTGTACGGGAACTCCCTTGTTTCCGTTTGGGATGCCGACTTTGCGCTTGAGGCGGAAACCGACTACACGTTTTCGGGTATGCCGGCAATAGAGGGCGGGGAAGGATTGGTTCTTCTTAGCCCCCAGTACTTGTCCGCGTTGGAGGAAGGGATTCACACTATCTTCTTTGGTTTTAGCGCGGGCCGTGGAGAAGCCGCGAAAACCGTCACGCTTGAATTGACTGTCGTAGGCGCCCCAAAGTACGCCGTGGTGTTCATGGACGGTCCAACTGAGTACCACAGGGTGAGCGAGGTTTCAGAGGGCGACACAGTTGCCCTTCCCACTGCGCCGACGAGAAGCGGGCATTCCTTCCGCGGCTGGTTTACGGAAGTAGGGGGAAAGGGAGTCGAGCTTACTGCCATGACACCTGTTAGCGATGCCTTGGGTCCGGTTGATAATTCGGTGATTGTGCATGCTTTCTGGGTGCCGCAAGGCGGGGATCAAGGTGGCGGTGGCTCCCCTTCAGGCCCCTCTATACCGCCCGGCTCGGGGGATCCTCCGGGCGAGCCCGGGTCGTCAACGCCTTCCGAACCTCCTTCCGAACCTCTTCTGGAACCTTTGTGGACGAATCCGTTTTCCGACGTACAGCATGACAGCTGGTTTTACAAAGACGTTGAGTATGTTAGCTCCCGCGGGCTATTTCAAGGTGTGTCGGCTGACGCGTTTCGCCCCGATAGCACAATGACGCGGGCGATGCTTGTGACTGTTATCCACCGAATGGCCGGGTCGCCTGTGGGCGTGGGCGATTCGTTCGGTGACGTTCCCCCGGGGAGCTGGTACCGGGATGCCGTGGTATGGGCACAAGGCGAAGGTATTGTCACGGGTTCGGAATCAAGCTTCAATCCAGAGGACAGCGTGACCCGCGAGCAGATGGCGGCGATTCTTCATCGGTATTTTGCCGCCTCGGACTCACTCGCAGCCAGCAGCGGGGTTGATCTTTCCCAATTTGCGGATGCGGGCAAAATCTCACCTTGGGCGCAACATGCTGTGGAGTGGGCAGTGGAAGCCGGGCTTATCCAAGGCAAGCCTGGGGGACTGTTGGATCCCGCGGGCTTTGCCACCCGCGCCGAGGTAGCCGCAGTTATCCACAGGTTTTGTCTACTTCAGCCAGGCGAGCAGGATTAGTTGGATTAGCCGGATCAACCATAACTCCACTAGCCCCCGTGCGGACCGCTGCCAACCTGTCTACGATAGCAGTCTATCCGCTACTGCAATCAGACCTGCACAGTGAAAATTAGACAGGTCGCCGAAAAAACAAAAAGCAGAGGTATTAAGAATTTTGTCTGGCATCCTGCGCCTTCGAGTAGCCTTCAGGTTACGTCGAGCTCGATGGCAACAAAACGGGTAGCCCACCAACCAGTCGACCCGCCGACCTAGGGGAAAAACCCCGAGGTCGCCCACCGGCTTAGGGGAAAAACCCCGAGATCGCCCGCCGACCTAGGGCCAAAACCCCGAGGTCGTCCGTCGACTTGGGGGAAAAACCCCGAGGTCGCCCGTCGGCTTGGGGGAAAAACCCCGAGGTCGCCGACCATCAAATCAACATAATTAAGTTTTTTCGTTGCCCTCCGCTTAGTTATCTTATAAAATCAAACAGAATGACAACACAAGCGCTTTGAGCTCAGTTACCTAAAGCACGCTTAGATGCCATGGTGCTGAGCCGGGGTATATCCGGAAACAGGTATGCCTTCCATCTTTGAAAAAAAGCTTTATTGGGTTGTCTTTGCTTTTGCGGAGATAGGAGACCACTGTTGGAGGAGAGGATTGAAATGAAAACAAGGTATTTGACCATCTTTACAGTTCTTTTGCTGACAATTCCTTTGCTCTTATCCGCCTGCACTAAACCCCCAGTTGAGCCCCAAAAAACTACCGCTCTGGCAGCCGACGCAAAGCTCGAAATTGTAGGCGACGATGTTAACATAACGCTGAACGCGGAAGAAATGGCCGGACTGCCTCAGGAAACGTTTACAACCACGACTGTGAGTTCGTCGGGCGAAGTAAGTGAGGTCACCGTGACCGGTTTTTCCGTGAACGACTTGCTGGCGGAGCACGGTGTCGACTTGCTTGAAGTTGCCTCTTTGAACTTTGTGGCGGCAGATGGGTATGTAATGTCGGCGCCTGCAGAAACCTACGCCGATACCCATGTCTACGTTATGTTAAGTAGAGATGGCGAAGATCTTGAGTACCCCAGAAGCTGCATTCCGGAACAACGCACCATGTATTGGGTGAAAAACCTGGCAAAAATCGAGTTGAGTCCTGACGGGCTTGCCACGGGCGGGAATCAATCGCAGGTTACAAACATAGCGATCTTTCGCGAGGGAATCAAAGACTTGGAGCCCGTTATGCTCGATAATAAGGGTACCCAGTCGGCATCATATTCGCTGAGACAATATTTTGAAGAGTTTTGTAAGGCTTTGCCAAGTAAGCCTGTGACCATGGTCGCGCAGGACGGTTTCGAAAAAACTGAAACAGCCGAAATATTCTTGGAAAGCTATGTTACTCTAGATCCGGAATCCGAAGATAAAGATGACTCGCCTTTGTATTTTTCTCAAGAAACTAGCCTTGGAATGCGCGTGAAACACCTAGATTTAGTGATATCCGGCGAAGACGCTGTTTATTTTGGTTCGGAGATATCTGTTGCGGACCTTTTTGAACTTGTTGGTATGGCAGAGGCCGAGACGTATCGATTCATTGCCAGCGATGGTTATGTTACCGAGATTCCGGCGGACGCAATAGAGTTTGGTACTATATATACTGATCCTGAAAAAGGCTACATGAGGGCCAAATTCGATGGTTATGACTTTGGCGGCGCCGCGGGCGGCGGAAAGGTCAAGTATTTGGTGGCGATTGAGGCAGCCAACTAAAGCGCCTAACTAAGGTACCCAACTGTGTAGAGACGGTGGGACTAGCGTTTTACTGGAGGTAGCTCATGAAAAGGTTAATTCCAATCGTTCTTGCTGCAGTGTTTATTGTAACTCTAAGTGCTTGTAACAAAGAACCAATCTCACCAAACTCGTCGGAGAACGAACCTTTGGAAGATGAAATACTCCTTACCTTTGAAGGGGCATCGGTGGAACAAATGACCCGGGGGGAGTTTCTGGCTTTGGAGCCTTTGACGGTGGAACTGACCCGAACCAATTCCAAAGGCAAAACTACCACCGGGACTTATACTGGTGTCCATTGGGAAACTTTGGCCGAGGCCATTGGCGCGCAAGACGCCAAAAGCGTGGAGCTCGAGGCCTCGGACGGCTACGTCCAAGCCTACAGTATGGATTCGCTTAAGGCCCCCCAATCCGTCTTTGCCATACAAAAAGACGGGGAACCGATTACAGAAGAGGAGCACAACGGCCAAGTTTGGTTTTGTGCCAGCGAGGATTATACGGCCAATTACTGGGCGAAGTTTGTTGTGAAAATCACGGTAAAATGAAGGGGTTTGAGATAGCACCCAAAAAGGCTTATTTCAAGCTTTCAGATTATGTCATCATGGCCATGCTCGCTTCCATAGGCATAGCTATAAAGGGTATTATCGTGCCCCTGGCTCACATAATAACAGGGCCTCTCTTCATCCCCGGCGGCGTGCTTGCCGGGGGTTTTTATATGATGTTTTTGGTCTTGGCCACAGCCCTCACCGGAAAACTTGGCGCTGCGTTTACCGTTTCTTTAGTCCAGGCCGTGCTAGTGACCATCACGGGCAGCCTGGGTTCTCACGGGGCTGCCAGTTTGTTCACCTACACAATTTCCGGAATTGCCGTCGACCTGTGGTTCCTATTAAGCCGGCACAGGGGTTGTTGTGCCGGCTGTTGCTTTGTAGCGGGGGTGGCGGCGAATATGGCGGGAAGTTTCGGCGTCAACTTGGCCGTCTTTAACTTGCCTTTTGTCCCCATGATGCTTTCCCTTTGTGTGGCGGCTCTTTCCGGCGGACTGGGGGGGCTTGTGGCTAACGCAGTCGCCCGCAACATCGAACAACTGGGAATTCTTACGCGGCAGTCAAATCCATCCGGGAGAGATTCTGATGAACAGTAACAAGAAAGGGCTTTATGCCCTGTTTATTCTGGCCATTCTGATTTTGGCGCAGTTGTCGGGTTGTAGTGGTCAAGATGTATCTCCAGTAGTCGCTATCAGCACTCTGACCATCACAGGGGATGTCAGAAATCAAATATCTCTTGTAGATTACGGAGAATGGCAAACACAAAGCGTTTCGTACAGGGATAAAACCGAACAAGTCATTCCTCTGCTTCCCATTTTATCTGAGGCCGGCATTACAGGCACGGGCGCTTCGGTGTTCTTTTCTTCCCCTGACGGGGCAATGGCGGAAATGCCTTTAGAACAAATAGGCGAAACTTGTTATCTGCGGCTGAGCAACGAATACGGTTGGCAGTTAATCGCGCCTGAACATCCCAAACAATCAGGCATAAAATTCATGGATTATGTCGTAGTGGCTACCACAGAACCGGGATTGAAGGAATCTTGTGTACGCATCATTGATGGCCTAAACGAAACGATGCTTACCTACGGACAGCTTTTCGCCGCGGAAGCCGTGTCGAAAACGGTTTTTGAAGGCGAGGCCAAAATGAACCAGCTTTCCACGGGTGTGTACAATCGTCGGACGCTTATACCTATCTCAAATTACCTGACGGATGATACCAACCGCCGCTTTTCCACCGGTGTCGCATACTACGCCGACGGCAGCCAAGGCGAGGTCATGCTATCCGGTTTTCTTGAGTGGAGGGGCAATACCGCTGATTATATTGGGCCAAACGGTAAAGATAGAAAAAAAGACATATTGGGTATTTGGGCGGATGGCCCCGAGCTTTGTGTCACCCACATGGCGCCCAAAGCCCTGAAAGCGCTCGAAGAAAACCGTGTGCTTATGATTCTGTTGGATGGGTTGAGTTATTACGATGTTATGGAGCTAAAACCTGCCTACCTGTGGGGAAAAGGCCCCATGCCCGCGCGCACTGTGATGCCTTCAATAACGCCGGTGTGCCTTTCATCCATTGTAACAGGGGAGTATCCAAGCGTGACGGGTATCCACTCACGGGACACGCGCCAGGTTAAAACAGATGACATTTTCTCTAAGGCTGATGAGATGGGCAAGACTTGCGCTATGGTGTGCGGTTTTGCGAAAACCATAGACATAAGCATAGATCCGATTCTTAACCCCGATCTAAACGGCGAAAATGACACAGATGACGAAGTCTTCGCTTGTGGAAAAGAGCAAATAGATGACCAAAAAGACCTCGTATTTGTCCACTTTAAAGGTTATGACGAAAAAGCCCACACCTACGGCCCGTTGTCGCCCGAGGCATCTCAAAAACTTGAACAATTGGATAGTTACGTCGAAGGCTTATGCAGGGATTTTTCGGGCACAGTGTTTA
The DNA here is from genome assembly GCA_964414105.1 of uncultured Eubacteriales bacterium. GTDB lineage: Bacteria > Bacillota > Sulfobacillia > Fermentithermobacillales > Fermentithermobacillaceae > JAXGZG01. The sequence continues at coordinate 5,070 of CAYPVF010000009.1, read as the reverse complement.
TCATTGCTGACCACGGCCAGCACAGGATTGAAGGGGATAAGCTGGGAGAGCACGGCGAGTTCAGGCTAACGGACATGACCGTTCCGTGGATAGAATTTAGCCCGGTTACAATCCCATGAAGAACAAATGGATTGCAATCACAATCGCCGGTTTGATAATACTGATCGCTATTTTTGCTTGGCTCAACGCCGGTAATCTTAAGACCAAAAAAGAGCTTGAGATGAACGCCCAGTTCCTCCTCACTTTGGATGGCAACCAATATAAAGTGGCCATGCAGGATTTACTAACCCTTGAACCGGTTGATTTTGACGCCGTTATGGATACAAGCACAACCGACCCCACTCCGGTAGTTTTTACAGGGGTTGAACTAAGCCGTCTGTGCGAAAGCCTCGGCTTTCATATAAGTGAAGACTCGTCCATTCTTGCAAAAGGTCTGGACGGCTACGCTTCAGCCGTGACGGGTAGTGAGGCTCTTGCTGAAGGTAACGTTTATATATGTATATATATGAACGGGGAAGTGCTAAAGCCCAAGAAACAAGGAGGCTTTGGTCCATACCTCATGGTTATCAAAAACGAACGGTTTGCCCAGAGATGGTGTAAGTTTGTAGAGGAGATAACGATCACCCGTGGCTCTTAGGGGAAGTAACCTCAGTTTTGGCTACTCAGGGGGACCGCTTTTGTTTCGTAACGCCGACATTCATGTGAAACACGGGGAATGTGTCGCGTTGACGGGGGTTTCGGGTTCGGGCAAATCCACCTTGTGCTATATTCTTTCGGGGATAATTCCCAACTCCATCCAAGGAGAGGTCCGAGGCGAAGTCCTACTGTCAGGAGACGACATTCGCACGCTATCTCTTGCCCAAAGGGTCCAACGAGTGGGTATTGTATTCCAAGACCCCGATTCCCAACTGTTTTCACCCACTGTAGAAGACGAGATAGCTTTTGGGCCCGAGAACCTTTTCGTGCCATGGGAAGAAATAGACAGGCGGATACGCGAATCCCTCGATGCCGTTGGGATGAGTTCCTACAGGACCTGCGATACGAAAGCCCTTTCTATCGGCCAAAAACAGTTGATTGCCATTGCGGCTGTGCTATCTTTGGAACCCCGCTGCCTTATCTTTGACGAGGCCTTTTCCCAACTCGATACGTATCACAGCGGTTTAGTAAAAGGGATAATTGCAGAGCAAAAGCGGATGGGGCGGGCTATCTTGATGGTAGAGCATAACTCCGCAAACCTGGATGTGGCTGATCGCGTTTACAAAGTGGAACACAAAGCAATTGAAGAGGTGCGCCCATGACGGACGCCATAAATGCTTCTGATCTCAAGTATCAATATCCTAAAGGCACGTTTTCCCTTTCGTGTCCCCGGCTTTCGCTTTCCCCCGGGGAACTTACCCTGGTTATTGGGCCTAATGGTAGCGGAAAGACTACTTTGTCGAAATTGATGTGTGGCATTTTGAAGCCTCAAAAAGGCAGCTTGTTCATCTTTGGCGAGCGGGCCAACGACTGGTCTTTGGGGAAGATCGGCAGCCAAATTGGGTACCTGTTCCAAGATCCGTCCAGGCAACTGTTCACCTCCACGGTTTGGGAAGAGATGGTTTTTGTGGATCAAGTCCTGGGAAAGGATACTGAGGCCAGCCGAGGAAAAGCAATGGCCTTACTTGAACGCTTTGATATGCGCCATTTGTGCCGCCGAAGCGTTTACCGCTTAAGCCGCGGTGAAAAGCAAAGGCTGGCGCTTTGCGCGCTTCTAATGGGCGGTCCGAAGTACCTCATACTGGACGAGCCCACCACCGCCCTTGACCGGCACAACCGGGAAAAGCTGTACAGTCTTATGGATGAATTGGTGTCCGGGGGAACGGGTTTGGCTGTTATAACTCACGAAACTGAACTTATCCAAAGACACCATGGATCTGTAGTGACGCTGGCGGAAGGGAGGGTGCTCGCATGAAAAGCGCCGATCCCAGGGTGAAGCTTCTTTGGATGGTTATCTGTACTTCGTTCGCTTTGGTGTTCTCCAAGCCTTTGTGGATGGCAGGTCTTTGTGTGTTTTCGCTCACGGGCGCTTTTGTTTTAGGGGGCGATCTAGGTTCCTTTGCCGGAAGGTTCCGGCGCTTTCTGGCGCTTCTGGCCATGGTTTCGGCGCTTCAAATCGTGTTCGTGCGCACCGGGGCCCCGGTACTCCAAGCGGGCGGGTACATTTTGGTTACACATGACGGGCTAATGAGGGGCGCCACTGCCGTAATGAGGTTTTTTGTCATCCTGTGCGCGGCATCGGTGATGGCCAACGAGAACAGTCGCAGGGTTATTGCTTCCCTGGAAAAAATGGGCATACCTTATGTGTTTTGTTTTATGCTTATGACTTCTTTGAGGTTTTTGCCGCTCTTCAGCACTTCTTTTTCCGATTCTGTTACGGCATTGGGCCTTCGGGGGATAGACATAAAGCAAATACCCATGGGTAAAAAGCTTGGGATATACAAAAGCCTCGTGCTTCCCGTTGTGGCGGATGCCGTGGTTAAAGCCCAGGATTTGGCTATAGCCATGGAGGCTCGGGGGTTCGGCGCCATGAATAGGCGAACAGCTTACATAAAAATGGCCATGGATCCAAGGGATTGGCTGTCGGTTGCAGTTCTTTTGGGGCTTGGCGCGGCAGTCATCAAATATTACTAAAGGGAGGGCCAGTAAATGAAAGCAATCGCTGTTAACGGGTTAACCAAATCGGGCAAAACCACAGTGTGCGAGACGGTAATCAAAGGGCTCAGAAGCCGGGGGTACACCGTAGGCTCGGTGAAAGAAATCCATTTTGAGGGCTTCGCCATAGATCCCAATCCCGCGACTAACACTAGGCGCCACCGTACCGCCGGTTCGCAGTTGGTGACTGCCAGGGGAATCTACGAGACCGACATCCTTTACCAGTCCAAACTGCCCATTGAGGACATCCTAAAGCATTACGACCATGATTTCGTTATCCTAGAGGGCGTGACCGACCTGAACGTTCCCCGCATCATAACCGCGCACAATGTGGAGGAAGTGCAGGAACAAATGGATTGCAGGGCCATAGCCATATCTGGGGTGTTGGCGAACACCCACAAAGATACGGTTTTGGGCATGCCTGTGATTAACGCCTTGGAGGAACCCGAGGCTTTAGTAGATTTCGTGGAACAGCGGGCTTTTGAACCCCTGCCTTCTTTTGATCCCGATTGTTGTTCAAAATGCGGACATACCTGTAGGGAGCTTGCGGGCATGATAGCGTGGCAGAAGGCAAAAAGGGAAGATTGTGTGCTTTGGTCGCAAGATACGACCCTTCTTATTGACGGCACGCCCATTACCATGGTGCCTTTTGTGCAATCCATCCTCAAAAACACCGTATTGGCGGTCGCAAAAGAACTCGACGGGTTTAAAAAACACAGCACCATAGAAATACGGTTCAAAGTTTGAGGTTCGTATCCAAAAAAAATCAGGTGTACTTGCGCGACGGCGAAATTATAAAGGTTTACGCCTATAAGGAACCGTTTGAGCGCGAAGCCCGGATGCTGGAAATCCTTTTAAACGCAGGACTGAGGGTCCCCATTTTGTTGGCAAAAGACGAAAGCGCCCTTACGTTAAAGATGGAGTACATCCCGGGTAACTTGTATGTGGATTTGGTTGACGGAATGACGGTTGATAGAGCCCGGGCGTTAGCTCGGTGGATTGTGGAATTCCATAGGATCACAGGTTTTCCAAAAGGAGATGTCAACCTTAGGAATTTCTTGTGGACCGGTAAAGCCTGTGCGGGACTTGATTTTGAGGACCCACCCCAAAAAGGGAAACCGGAAACAGATATGGGTAAGATAATAGCCTACGCCGCGACCTACAGGCCTCCTTTTACCCCGGGGAAGGTTAAAAGCTGCTCGTTATTGTTGGATGCATTTTTGGATTTGGGCGGCTTAAGCGACAGAATCAAAAAGGCTTATGGAATTGAAATTACCGCCATGAATTGCAGAAGGAAGGGCTCCTATATAGAGATGAAGGATGCCTTTGCCTTCTGGGAACACTTGATCCGCTATAACTCCGCAGTTCAGCACATCTAAATCCTGTTCCAACGATTTCTTATATTAACTGACTAAACGATATTTATCTAAGTATGTGTTCATCCAACAATGTAGACTATTAGCAGATCCCAATTATGTGTAAAGCATCTTGTTTCTCAAATATTTTACTGTACCATTGTCTGTAATGCATAGTCTAACCGTTGCGGTTGTGGGTTTTAGCCTCGTTATGCAGGGAAAACTCCATGATTTAGTGTGTGCCGAAAAGTACATTCGCATAGTTATGATTATGTAAAGATAGCAAGTAAAAACAAGTTATCGCGCTTTGACAAACAAAACTTGGGGGTGCTACTCGGTGGCCGAAAAGGATGAAAGGTCGGCTTTAGACGCTACAGGTGAGGACGTTATAAAACAAGTGGCTGCAATCGCGTCCAAGTGGAAAGACCGCCCCGATATGCTCATATCGGTTCTTCATGAGGTGCAGGCCATAGCAGGCAACAGTATTCCGCGGGACGTGGCTCGGGTTGTCGCCGAAGAAATGAGGGTTCCGCTTTCCCAGATATATTCAGTTAAAACCTTCTACTCATTTTTCTCCGGCAAAAAACGCGGCAAGGTTTTGATCAGATTGTGCAAAAGCGCGCCATGCCATCTCAAAGGATCCAAAGACATACTGAGGGTTTTTGAAGAGGAGTTGAACATAAAAGCAGGCGAGACCACTCCCGACGGGGCGTTTACCATTGAAACCTGCGAGTGTATAGGCGCCTGCGATGTTTCCCCGGCTGCCCTAGTGGATGACACGGTATACGGCAATTTGGATGCCCCAAAAGTAAAACAGCTGGTATCTTCACTTAGGGAGAGAGCGTGAGACCATGGAAGAATTCAGAGTTGTCCTGGACAAGGCAGGGGAAATTTCCCCCACCAAAACTACGGAGTACGTAGCCGCGGGCGGTTACGAAGGGCTTCGCAGGGCACTTAACGCCCCCAAAGAGGTCGTGGAAGTCATAAAAGCATCGGGCTTAAGGGGGCGGGGTGGGGCAGGTTT
>CAYPVF010000008.1:20804-28137 GCA_964414105.1 uncultured Eubacteriales bacterium | reverse complement strand
GGAAATGCCTGGCATCGCTCGCAAGTAGGGCCCATTTAAGCAATTCCCGCACCGGGCCAAAACGCCAAGGTACCGAGAAGTCTTCTACCGCAGCGCTTTTTGGCGAGAGCACAGCCACCTTCGCCACCGCCATTTCGTTTTTGGTCAAGGTCCCTGTTTTGTCGGTACAGATGACGGTTACAGAGCCGAGGGTTTCTATGGCCTCCAGCCGCCGTACAACCGCACCGCGTTTGGCCATGCGTTGAACGCCCAGGGCTAAGCATAGGGTAACCACGGCGGGCATTCCCTCGGGTACTGCCGCAACGGCCATACTTACTGAAATGAGAAACATTTGTCTAAATGGCAGTCCCCTGAGAAGACACGCCCCGGCCAACACAACACAAATGGCGATGCACCCCGCCAAAATTGCTTTCCCAAGGCTTTCGAGCCGCGCTTCCAAAGGGGTCTTCTGGGCTTTCGCCGACGACACCAGTTTTGCGATCTGTCCCATTTCGGTGTTCATTCCCACCGCTACTACAACGCCTAATCCTTCGCCCCTGATGCACAAAGTCCCGCCATACGCCATGTTCTTGCGTTCGGCCACCACACTATTGGAAGGAAGCGTCAAAGCGGCGTTTTTGGATACAGGCATCGATTCACCGGTGAGGGCGGCCTCCTCCATTTGAAGTGAGGTAGCCTCCAGAAGTCTTACGTCGGCCGCCATTCTCACCCCCGGCTTTATCACCAAAAGGTCACCCGGAACCACCGTTTCGCTGTCAACCTCCTTTGGCGACCCGTTCCTTATGGCCAACGCCAAAGGCGGCGCGTAGCTTTCCAAAGCTTCAAGAGATTTTTCGGCCCTGAACTCCTGAAAGGTACCTAGAATAGCGTTTAGAATCACTATTATGGAAATAACCGCGGCGTCCACCAACTCGCCCATGAGGGCCGAGATAATTGTGGCCACCAACAAAGTGATTACCATTACATCACTAAACTGTGAAACAAACACCGACAAAAGCCCAATTTTGCGGTGCCTCTCGATTCTGTTGGGCCCATATTTTTTCAATCGGCGTACTGCCTCGCGCCTGAGAAGGCCCGCGTTTCTGTTTGTGCCCAGAATACGGACAGCGTCGTCCGGGGTGACGGCGTGATAATGTACCAACTTGGCTTAACCTCCGACTGGGTTGTCACATGTGTGCCTTTGAATTGATATGACGAAAAACCCCGGAGGAGCACAAGTTATCCAGTTTGGCCTATAGGAGTTTTACGGGCGGGCCGGATTCCGCGTTTTCCAGATGGGAAACATCGTTGAACTTTTTCACGGTGCAAGAGTTTCGCGATTCTTGGAAAACGCTTATGGAACAGTTACGAACTACCTGGAAATCTTGGGGATACCCCATTCCCCGCAATATGGCGGAAATGGTGCCCCCATGTGCCACTATCCCCAGCACAGCATCGTCTTCTTGCGTCCGGTTCCATTTGATATAGTCGGCAAGTGCCCTTTGGGCTCTGTCCTGCAATTGCGTTAGGGATTCGCCCCCGGGGCGTATGTAGTTTATCGGGTCAGCGCGAAAAAGAGCCATCTCCCGGGGGTACAAAGCTTCATTTTGTTCAAGAGTGTTGCCCTGGAAAATGCCCAAATGCACTTCTCTCAGGCGAGCATCCAGCACAAGACGGCAGTTTTGATATTTCATAATGGCTTCCGAGGTTTCTTTAGCTCTTTTAAGATCGCTGGAATATACGGCATCAAATGGCACTTCTTTCAATGCCAAAGCCGCCATGGAGGCCTGTCGTCTCCCGAAACACGAAAGAGGCACATCCAGATGGCCTTGGAATATCCCTTTTTTATTTGCATCCGTCTCGCCGTGGCGAACAAAATATATTGTTGTCATATCCGTTCCGGCTCTATGTTAGCGCCATTCCCTCCCAAAAAACGACTTCTTCCCATATTCCATGAAACTTGCTTTCTACCTGCTTACAAAAGGCTTTGTTTTAAACCCGGTTTTACCGGAGGAAACCGCAAGCAGTCTAGGGAACATAAAGGGGTAATAGAAAGGAGGCTATCGTTTGAATCAGTTAGCTATTACCAATGCAACGATATACACATGCAGCCAAAACCCAAGTATTCCGGCGGTAATCCAAGGCGGCACCTGCCTTGTGAGTGGCGGAAAAATAGTGGCAGTGGGAAAAGACCTGACCATTCCAGACTCTGCGGTGGTTAAAGATTGCGAAGGTCTAATCATCACCCCGGGTTTTATAGACGCTCATTGCCACATAGGTTTGGCCGAAGACGGTGGGGGGCAAGCAGGTAACGACGGCAACGAGGCTAGTGACCCTGTGACTTCAGAAGTTAGAGCCCTTGACGGGATTAACCCCGGGGATATAGCGTTCAAAGATGCCGTTATGGCAGGTATCACCTGTGTGCAAGTCGACCCGGGGAGCGCCAACATTATAGGCGGTGAATCGGTCGCTATAAAAACCTTTGGCACAATCATCGACGATTTGGTGATTAAAAGGCCCTGCGGCATGAAGGCAGCTTTAGGGGAAAATCCAAAAAGAGTATATGGGGGCCAAAGGCGGATGCCCATGACGAGGATGGGCAATGCGGCCATCATGAGGAAGGCTCTAACTGAGGCAAAAGATTATCTGCGCAAGAAAGAGTCGGCCGATAGCCCTGACAAAATCCCCGATATGAACCTACGCCACGAGGCTTTGTTGCCTGTGATAAAAAAACAGTTGCCTTTGCGGATTCATTGTCACCGGGCAGACGATATTATGACTGCCCTGCGGATAGCCGAGGAATTTGATATTGACATATCTTTGGAACACTGCACCGAAGGAGACAAGATTGCTGAGGCGGTAGCAAACAGCGGGTTCCCGGTTACTATGGGCCCGTCTTTGACTGACAAGAGCAAGCTTGAAGTGAAAAACATAGGTTTTGGGGCGCCTGTGGCATTGTCCAAGGCAGGAGTGAAATTAGCCATTGTTACCGACCACCCTGTTCTGCCCATCCACTACCTGCGAATATGCGCGGGGCTGGCTATTAGAGAAGGTATGGATGAAGAGTTCGCCCTATTGGCCATAACCCGATTCCCCGCTGAAATCATGGGAGTATCGGATAGGGTGGGTTCTCTTGAACCCGGCAAGGACGCCGACATGGTCATTTGGAGCAAAGACCCTTTTGAGTACGACGCCAAACCTTTGGAGGTATTTATCCAAGGCGCGCCTATTCTGCCTGGAATAAATGCCAATGGAGGTGACTCTATATGACACAGACTACCGCTTTTATAAACGGCTCTATTTATCCGATTTCCGGTAAACCGATTGAGGGCGGAACAATCGTAGTCTCCCAAGGAAAAATCCAAAACCTAGGTGTGGGAATCCCTGTACCCACAGGGGCCTTAGTGAAAGACGTCAAAGGGGCGACCATTCTGCCGGGCTTTGTGGACGAACACACCCACATCGGTATGTGGCCTGAATGGTACGGACCGGCGGAATCTGACGGCAACGAAAGCTCTAACCCACTAACCCCGGAGGTTAGGGCTATCGACAGTTGTTGGCCTGAACACTCGGCTTTTACGGACGCGCTTTCCGGAGGCGTTACCACAATACAGGTCACCCCCGGTTCCGGGAATGTTATCGGCGGGCTTATGTCTGTTATCAAAACAGCGGGAAAAACTGTGGACGAAATGATGGTAAGAGAAATAAGCGGCCTTAAGGCCGCTTTGGGTGAAAACCCCAAAGGCAGTTACGGGCGTGACCGAAAGGCCCCAATGACACGCATGGGTATCGCTTCGATACTAAGGGGCGCACTGCTAAAGGCCCAAAATTACGCCAAGAAAAAAGAACCGGATACCGATCTGGGCCTCCTTAACATAATGAAGGTACTAAATAGAGAGATTCCCTTGCGCATTCACGCCCACCGAGCAGACGATATAGTCACGGCTATCAGGATCTGTGAGGAATTCGGGCTTGATTATTCCATCGAACACTGTACAGACGGTGCTTCAATAGCGGAATTTTTGGGAAAGAGGGGCGCCAAAGTCAACATAGGCCCAACTATGGGAAGTCGCTCTAAGCTGGAAACCCACAACATAAGCTTCAAAACAGCCGGTATTTTGGCTAAAGCAGGCTGTAAAGTGAGCATCATAAGCGATCACCCGTTCCACCCAATACAGTTTCTGTCTTCGGCGGCCGCTTTATCTTGGGCTAACGGCATGGAAAAAGAAGACGCTTTGAAGGCTGTCACCTTAACGCCCGCTGAAACTTTAGGCATCTCCCACAGAGTGGGCAGTTTGGATGTGGGAAAAGACGCGGACTTAGTGATTTGGAGCGGGCACCCTTTCAAGATAAGATCTAGGGTCCAAGAAGTGTTCATTCAAGGTGTTAAAGTACGGTAGCTGGCACTCAGTCTGAAAGAATTCGGCGTCCACCCATTGAAAGCTTCGTACAAACCTGTGGATGGACGCCATTTTCATTGTGCTACTTACATCAGTGTCTTATGCATCTAGGGCTATGCTTTTTTCAACACGCCCTCCCCGTTCGTTGCCTACAGAAATCTTAACTGTAGCAGGGGCAGAAACCTTTAGGACCCATTCGACCAAGTGGCTGGCGCCACCCCTGCCGCCAAAGGGTGAACCAATAGCCAAACGCCCCTCCAAGTGTCCAATTTCTACTTTGTTCTTGCCCGCCAAGATTTCGACCCCTTCCGGCACCTCCAAGGTAGCTTTTACGGGTGAAGCCTTCAGGTTCTTCTTGGCCTGTTCAGTGACGTTAGTGGGTAAGTACCCCATATTCCTTACCACAACCCGCAACTTGTACACCCCTTGGCTGGGTTTATCAACTCTCACTTCGGTCACCTGAACCGAAGGAGTCGTCATGGCCGAGTTGAGGCAGAACATGGCATTTTTGTGGCATTCCTGTTCCAAGAATTTGGGGGGTGGATTCTGCAGCACATATTTGTGTTTCCAGCCGCCTATTTCCACCTGCCCGAGCTGAGGATGTTCAAATGGACGCCAGTTTATGAAACCTTCACCGTCCAAATTCTCGTCATTCCATTTTTGCATAAGAACCTGCTCGTCTTCTGTCCAATCCATAAGCGATTTGTAGGTGTCGAGCCTGCCTATTGCCCTATTGGGCATATCCCAAAGCTCGGTGGAATATGCTATCACGCCTGCGTGATCAAACATCCATTCCGCGGCCACTCCCCAAAGGGGCTTTTTGCCCGGTACATCCTTGTTCAGGGCAAACTCCTCAAATATCGCAACACAAGGGTATCCGGTGGCTTCGGTGCCGATAGCAGCTATTTCTTTAAGCGCCTTTAAGTCTTTAGGGGAAATGTCTTTATCGGGTTTAGCGGCCGGCGGCCGAAGTACGGCGCCTGTAAATGTGTGGAAAGAGTGGGCTATGGTGATATTTTTGTGGGATTCAAAAAAATCCGCCACTGATCTAGACTCAGGCTCAGAGAATGGGTACGGACCCGCGCCGGGCTGCATATGCTGCTGTTGCCAATATGCCGCATAGTTTCTGTTGACATCTAGTCCCCATGGCGACGGGGCTTGTTTTATTTCTACTCCGTCCCAGTTCCTGATAAGCCCTTCACCGTAAATGGTGTAGTAGGTTCCCCCGAACTCATCAGGTTTTCTCTTTACCATAACACGCGGGTCCTTCTGGGAAGCCCTCCAAGAGCCGTTGGGGTCTTTTACGCGCATTTGCGCTATAACGCCGTCTCCATCGATATCGAAAGAATATAACCCATCTTGCTCTTCTGTGTGGGGCCACGGACGTATGCTGGATCTCGGTATATACGGCTCGTTCAGATACAGCTCCGCCCCATCCGCGGACAACCTCGGGATAACGTAAAACGTCTTGTTATCCAAAAGATAAGTAACTTGTTCGTCTTTGCCGTAGTTTGAAAGCAAGTATTGCGCCGTATACAAACAAACCATGCTGCCCGTGACTTCTCCGGCGTGGGTGTTACCATCCAGATAAATGGCTGGTTTGGACGAAAACTCGCCGGTTTTCAAATTGGTAATCTCAGCGCACCAAATGTCACGCCCTTGCCAAGTCTTACCTATGGAACTAACAGAACAGAACTCCGGATACTTTGATGCCAGTTCATGGAGAAAGTCGGTTAACTCTTGATACTTCAAATACTTTTCCCATACAGGTTCCACTTTTTAGTTCTCCTTTCAAGGCTTTTCAGCGAGAAAAAATAGGGATTACTGATCCGAACAAGAACTCAAGCCTGGCCACGAGATAGGACATTCGTGACATAACCGTAAACCCATACGATGCCCCAAAAGCCACCATAATTGTGGCCCGGCCAAGGTTTCGAACAGTATCCAAAATGCCTGAGTAGTTATTTCTTGATTTGGCCGCTTGTTCCTTCCCTTTCAAAGGAATGAACAGAAAGAAAGCGATAGTTGTGACGGTACCCACGACCAACACTATGTTGTTAAGGCTGGTAAGAGGCAGCATGGTGGCCTTCACTTGCGCGATAAACTGGGCTTCCACAACCCCTACCACAGTAACTCCCGCGGCCGCCCCCATCATAAAAGCCATAGGCAGCCTAGCGAGGTGTGATAACGATTTAAAAAACCTGGAATATAGAAGTAATCCCAAAACCAGTGGCGCCAACATGACCAGCTTTCCTTTTATTAGCGGCAAAAAGGCGATGTCCCGCACGTTTTGCCAACCCAGAATTACAGCTTGAGCCGCCGCAAAGCCCACATACAGATGTTCCGCATACGTATATGCTTTGTTATCTTTTATGAGGTAACTAAACACTGCAAGAAGCAGAACGCCGGAAACATAAATGCCTATAGTATCCGCCACACTAATTCACTCCTTTCCCGCGCTTTTTTCTTTCAACAAGAAAACCCACATTCCCCAAAACTACCAGCCCGGTTATGAGAAGATGCCCCATGGATTGCGCATCCATGGCGCCTGTGGCCGAACCCGGAACTCCTGCCATGATTTCGTACTGGGCCGCACCCGACAAGCCGATAATAGCCCCTTCTATTTGACCGGAAGAAAGGTAGGGCCCTATGGCCGGCAAAACAGGCGCAGTGCCTCCAACAATTATAGGAACCTTGAAAGGCTCGTTAATGTGACGCACCAGAAAGTAACCGTCTTCGCTTCCTGTAACGGCCACTGCCAAAGCCAGGTCGCTTATCCCGGAGAAATCTTCAAACAAAGGCATTTTCGCGATGGCAGACCCGTGCACGTCTTTTTCAATGAAAGAGTAAAAGTCGCCCAAGCCCGCTATGGCAGTTTCGCCTCCGGCTTTAAACGGCAATATGACGAAATCCTCGCCGTATTTGTAACCGTATTCAGGGGCCACTGTATCCTC